>JABSOJ010000404.1 GCA_013216005.1 Alteromonadaceae bacterium
TAGTCACAGAGTCCTAGATATAAGGGTTGAGTTTAATTCCATTTGAAGGGACAACAATTATCTACAACAGAGCCAAGATTTAGCTTAACGCCAACACCACTTTTTCTGACTTAAGCCTGGTCGCTAAAATTACCACCATCACCACAGTGATCGCAATAGTGACTAAGCCGGTAACCGCAAAAGCAGCCCAATTAACGGGTAAACCTTTAAATATATCTTCCATCAATAAGGATTGCCCTGCTACAGGCAACCAATCCAGCCATTTTGGTTTATCATCAATAAATATCAATGCCACTGGGATCATCGCTGGCAACATAATAATCATATTGACGGTAGCTTGTGCTTCTTTAAAACTTTTTGCCTGAAAAGAGACAAACAGTTGCAATGCTGATGCAAAAAAACATATTGGCAACAACATCAGGATCAAAACCACGACAGTGAAAGCATCCAGACTAAAAGTTGCCCCTATTTTGGTTAAATCAACAAAGCCAACTGAGAAAGATGTCAGCACAAGTGTCAGTACCACACCAATGACGGCAATAGTGCTGGCACATGACAATTTAGCTAAAACTATTTTTAAGGTACTCACCGGTTGGCACAATAATATTTCAAGCACGTTACGTTCACGTTCACCAGCACTAGAATCAATTGCTACAGACAAGCCGGACATAAATGCAGCCATCAGCAAATATAAACCTAACATGGTAGAAATAAATATAGCGTTGCTACTAGGCATAGCCGTATCTTGCTCTATCAGGTTAACAGGTCTTAATAAACGAACATCAACACCCCGTACCAACAGCCTTTTATAACCAATTGCCTGAGCATAATTTCTTATTTCATTTTTAATTCGCCGAATAGGTGCCTTTATCGCTTTATCGCTGTAATCGGTACGTAAAATGATATCGATCGTTTCACCATCAAGCATACTTTGAGCGAACGTATCTGGAATAGTTATTTCAATATTACGCTCATCCCATAGAACCTTCTCATCGGCTGGCACTTCTAAGAATGATAATATATTCGCTGATTTCAATTGTTTAATTAATTTAGGCGCATATTCAGCACCTGAAAATTTTGCATAAACAGCCGGTGTTTCAACAAATTCCTTAATCATGGTTTTCGATATAACAAAAATCATCACTGGTGACATCAGCGCCATCATCATAGCAACCAAAAGCGCACGTCTATCACGAAAAGCTTCTTTAAATTCTTTAATAAGTAATGCTTTAAACTGGATCATGAGGCAACTCCTTCATCTGAACCGATTAATTTAACAAAGGCATCTTCTAAAATTGCCTCCCCAGCCAGATCACACAATTCTTGAGGCGTACCTTCTGCCGCAATTTTTCCGTTGGCAACAATAATCACCCGATCACACAAAGCAGCAACTTCCTGCATTACGTGAGATGAAAATAAAATACAATGTCCTTTCGCTTTAAATTTAGCGAGATAATTACGTAAAACTCTAGTACTCATTACGTCCAAACCACGTGTAGGCTCGTCTAAAACAAAGTTTTGAGGTTGATGTACCAATGCTTGTGCCAACGTAACTTTCATTCGTTGTCCCTGAGAAAAACCTTGAGTCTTGCGAGGAGCAAGCTCCTGCATATCAAGATCTTTGATCACCTGTTCAATCGCTTGTTTTTTTTCTGCCCCTTGTAAGCCATGTATACTGGCGAAATAATCTATTTGTTCATAAGCCGTCAAGCGTTCATACAAACCAAATTTATCAGGGAAAATACCTAAACGCGCCCGCGCTTCTAACGGCTTTTCTGACACGTTTATTCCATCAATGATAGCGCTGCCTTCATCAGCTTTTAACAAACCATAAAGTGTACGCAGACAAGTGGTTTTACCGGCACCATTTGGACCTAAAATCCCTGTAATTTCACCGTCTTTTGCAGTAAAAGATAAACCATCTAATGCTTTAACTTTCTGCTTTGAAGCGGTGAAACTTTTATGTAAATTATTGACTTCAATCATGGTTCTCTCCTTAAATACTGCCGTTAATGCTGATCATAAAAGTTTCATCCGCTATTTCTGATAAGCAAGACTCATCCAACTTTTTAGGATCTAACGTGTCTAAAAATTCATTAATAATATCCACTCCACAAGAACTGGAAGCAACAATATGTGCGTTATTTTTTGAAACGATATGATGGCTACCAGGAATTGTTGCTGCCGATTTATCACCGTTGCTCGGTGGTGTCACAGGATCTAAATTACCAGACAAAATCAGTGTAGGTATGTCTGCTGTTACCGGTTGATAAAATTCATCACTCGGTTGATACTTGGGCCACAACGGACATGCAGCTAACCACGCTTTATGGCTATTGTCACCGCCGAAATTATTATCTGCATCAGCCTTAAACATTTGCTCAGTAATTCTGGGAATATCTTCATTACAAACAATATTGAAGGTCAAACCAAGGTACATCCCCAGGCCACCTTCCGTAGAGGCGATCATTCCAATTAATGGTTGATAGTTTTCCAGATAGGCCTGATGAATTGCCAAAGGAACAAGTGTGCGCGTTTGCATTGAATACAATTGCATCCGTAAATAATTGACAAACTTTCCGCTATTCATTGCAAACGGCGTTGCTGAACCTAAACGGGGATGGGCAATATTTAATTTAACCGGTGTCTCATCTAAACGTTGTATTACTTGAGCGTATTCATTCGCTAAATCAGGGAAAGCTTTGTTGCAGGCTGCTTCATTTTGACAATTTTCAAGCAATAAATTAAATGAACGCGCCGCACTTTGACCAAACGTTCCAATTGGCACTTCGATTGGTCCGACACTATCCAAAACAACACTTTTCAATGAATCAGGAAATAAACGCATATAAACCAATGCTGCACGGGTTCCGTAAGAACCTCCATACACATGGATTTTTTCATGACCAAGTGCTACTCGTACCGCATCAAAATCACGGATCGAATTTTCTGAATTGTATTGACTTAAATCTCCGGTGAACTGAGCTAAGCAATCTTTAACTTCTTGTACAGTAAAATCTTCAGGGACAATTTCGTATGCGTTGAGTGCTTTTGATTCTTCACATTCCAGAGGATGCGATTTCCCGGTACCACGCTGATCCACCAGAATTATATCGTGGGTTTTTCGAATTTCTCTATAGGTTTTATATAAATGAGCCGCCAGTTCAACCGCTGCCTGACCGGGCCCTCCCGCTAAAAACATTAACGGCTCTTTGTTTTCGCTATTATCAATCGCAGGCAATATGGCAAAATTAAGGGCTATTTGAGTATCCTTCTTTCCTGTTGCACTATAGTTTTCCGGAACTTGCAATACACCACATTGCACTTGTTCTTTAATACCGTCTATGTGGCAGTCTTCTAGTTTTAACTTAGACCCTGATGCCAATTCAGGTGACATAGCAAAACTATTCATGCTGCAAGCAAGCAATGAAAGTCCAACCAGTGCATTTTTCAATATTGTCATTTAATCTTTTCCCTAAATAAATTATCTATACAAAATCTAGTACCAATGATTAGTCTCGTCATTAGAAAATTTATTACAAAATAAAATAGTTTTTTTACCAAAAGTACCAGATTTACCTTAACTAATTGTTTTTATGTTATTTTCATTAACCTGCGACTTCCAGAAACATTAATGTTTAACATCTGATTTAGCACCTTCTCAACAAATATATCGAATACAATATACTGACTATTATATGGTAATTGGGGAAAGTTCAATTATTCACTTTTAGGTCGCGTATTTTATGCGGGTGTTAATTATAGTTTTTAACTTTTAACTCAAGTTTCGGAGTTCATTTTAACCGCTTAGAATGAACTCTTTCACTATTCTAGGGCCTCTTGGCGTAATGTA
>JABSOJ010000405.1 GCA_013216005.1 Alteromonadaceae bacterium
TTTTTGAGTCTATTGTCGGTCCATTGCTGGACTTAAGCAGGCTTGAGCCGTGTGCTGGGAAACTCGCATGCACGGTTATGGGGCTCTCTCCATTACCGTGCTTATGGTGCAAAAAGGTTATGGGGCATTATGTCTGACAGACACCCTCTAATTGTGTGATTTCAATCATTTAAAAGACTATAAATGTTATTTTACTTCCCATAACATTATCGCACTCAATGGAGGTTCTCTTGGCCATTTTTAACGGAGAGCAACATGTTAGAACTATATTTTCAAAACACAAATACAATCATTCACTATAGAGCAGGCCCACTTGGTCTTTATATTCATGGTTTTGCACAGAATTTTGATAAATTGGGATATACAAAATCAACCGCCCGAGGAATTATCAATGCAGCTACTCCTCTAGTGCAATTAGAAAATGAATATTTACTCCGGTAGACAGCTTAATTTCCATTTTTAAAGGATAATTGTTATGGGGAGAAATTTTGATACTCGGCTACAAGTTTAGGTGGATACAGCGGCATAATTCCCCATAACCATTTTCGCAACATAAACACGGTTCTTAGGACAACTAGAAGCGGCAATGCGGCTCCCTTATCGGCCAAATGTTATTCGCTAATCCGACAAGCACACGACTTTTGGATGCTTTAAATGAACTAACGCTGCCAGTGATTGTAGCCCTGTAGCCATTACTTGAAGCAAAAAACAATAAAAACCACGCACAAAAAATCCATTTATTTAACATCATACGTCTATAGAACAAAACCCTATCATCTAACCTGGCGCAAATATGTAATAGAAGAACCTCTTATTTACAAAGGGCTCCAGGAGGGATTTCCTAGGTATAATAAAATCATACTTCAGAAAAAGTAATACTGAGGAAAAATATAATTAGTCAAATCCAATCGCAAGGATACAATAGGGAAACACTTTCTTATTATGATAAACTGAACAACATGCCATCTAAAGTCCTAGAATCCTCTGCACTGTGCGTAACCAATCCGTCAACGGAACAAAAACACCATCATCTAACCTGGCGCAAATATTCCGTAGAAGAACCCCTTATTAATAACGGGCTCCAAGAAGGATTTCCTGATATAGATTAACCTGCAACTTACTATTCCATAGTGCCTTTTTTTGGAGCTGTAATTGCCGAAACTTCAGTCATTTTGTATTTACAAGGACGTCAATACATAATGTCTAGGTATAATAAAAATAAGCGTTAGAGGGTAATGTAAATAATCTATAATGAATTAAATAAATCAAAAAACTGTTTAGCAGTGAAAAAAAACGTCATATGGCGCCCTGTAAGACGCCTAAACCCTATTATTTGGCCTCCATCACAGGATGAACCAAAACAAATTGATATTAGCGCTTCTCAGTGGCTAGCGTGGCTATAAAGTAAAGTTATGTTTGATTTTTTTCTTGAAAGTTGGCACCCTGCCCACCCCCTCTGTTTTGGGGCAACAATACTGAAAAAACATAACCGTTAGCGTGTAACATTTATGTTTTATAGGTATTGTTACTCGTCCATAATAACCTACGTTTAATTGAACTATTATAATGGCTTAGACCACGACCTTACAAATTTATCACTTCCCACCCCTAATAGGGGTCTGCGGAAGAACCCCCAATTATGATTAATCTGAGTTGATATTCATGAAGAGTTAGTCGCTAACACTTGATTTTACAAGTGATTACGGCACTTACAAAGGTTTCACCTTTTTAATGTCAAAAATTGTGAGTTTTACTGACACACGTGCATAACCAGTCAGTGACATATTTAATCCTATCGAGTCAGAGTTTACGATAAACCGTATTCATAGGCTTATTTTTACACATAGAATAATATGGCTTTTTCGTGAGTCTGTGCAGCATTATCAGTAGCCAATATCGTGTAGAAGTAAATATCATGAAAAACACTTGTTTTTCGTTACAACGGGTAACCCTACTGGTTTTGATATTCAGTTAACCAGCCGAAAAACAGAGGTTCTGCCTGATATGTAAACTCAGCTCACTCATAATTGGGGGTTCTTCCGCAGACCCCCATAAACAAAGGGCTATAATTGGGATTTCCTAGGTGTAAAAATAAGTAACCTCTTACCCAGAATATTAATCCCATAACGTTTCTTTAATTGAATATTTTTAAAGGCTATAGCTAAAGTTTCCCATCTAAAGATGGGGGTTTTAACCTTACGCACAGATTAATATAAAAAATCTATGAGCAAAGTTGGGCAATACTACAATATGCAACATTACCTCCAACACCTCACCCATATTGCCTATAATGCGAATATCATTTTACATTAGAGTATCCAAATTAACAGCTCTGTTAATAATCAATATTTATTAGGTTCTTAGGGTTAGAATTCCGTCCCCAAAAGAAAACATCTGTACTACTAGCTCCACCATCTGTTGGGCATATATTACCAGGATCTGAGAGATCACCACCAATATTTCCCAATCTTACTTTGCAAGCGTAACTGAAAGCGCAATAATTCTTTTTTCGCCACTCTTGAGCTCCATCTGGATTACCTTTGTAATGATTCTTTTCATGATAATCCAAGCTAGGAAAAAACACCTTTAGACCTGTAGGATCCGGAATTCTACCGTATGCAACATCCCTCATTTCCCATAAAACGCCTGATGAAACTAAATTTACAATGTTAACATGTGCATCGTTCATTTGAGTATTCATAGCACCAACCTTTGTTGTTCCCCCATGAACAACACAACTATATCGTTTTGTAATATCTACATATAAAGAGTCAGGACCACTAGGACCACTAGGTGTTATTGCCCTACAGGCACTAACTGCAGGATGACCTTCAGCCCCAGGATAAAAGTCACAACTATTCATGTCAATAGTAGACCTGTTACGAATAGCCCATGCTACAGCAAGTCTTCCTATGCGTCTCTCTCCCCTTGCTTCATTATAAACAACCTCTGCTGCATTAACGAGTCTCGGAGAAATGAAATTTATAGGAGTAGATATAAAAGAAGCAGCATATTTTCCACGGGAATCATCAGCTTCATTATTATGAGCAAAAGCAAAGGCATAAGCTTTTGTTAAACCTAAAACATTAGTAGTGAAAGACTGAATTATATCGGTATACTTAGGTATATCAACGATAAAAGGTCCATCCCCTAGATTTTTTCTTATTTCATTCATTTCATTATCTACTTCTTGAGTATCCAAGTTTAACTGATGCATTATTTTTTGCCTTAATTGCGCAATATGCACATACATCCGTCTATCTTCATGGCTAAACTTATCAAGTATATTCAAAGCCTCTCGTGATTTATCATTGTCTAACAAGTAGTTCGCATAACGAAAATTAGCCTCCACCCCATCCACAGCAGTTCTCATATTCACCGCAAACAAAAACTGCGCATCAGCCTAGGCTGTCGAAAACCCGTGCTTTTAAGGATATCCAATGTACCAGTTTTTGACTTCACAAAGTATGATATTTACTATCTATTGGATTTCCGTAATTGTGTGAAATTTATCATTTAGCCGTAAAATGCTATTCTCATTAATATCTTGTTACATTTAACGGGTTAAGTAGCGTATTATTTCATCAATTTACGTTCTAAATGTAACAACAATCAAAACTGTAACAAAGTTAAAAAAGCCAAAAAGAATGACGGCAAATTGATTGGAAATGGTCATATTTCGACAGCCTAGCATCAGCCCCATTATCATTGAACTTAGCCAGCCCATCAGCATAATCAACGTGCGCAAGATAAGTACCTGATTCATCACCACCATGCTGTAACAACTCATCGAAAATTTGAACAAGCTCATTCTTTTTGCGAAGCTTTACCGCTAATTCCGATAACTCTCGG
>JABSOJ010000406.1 GCA_013216005.1 Alteromonadaceae bacterium
GGTGTTTATGTTATTTCACCTGAGTACAAAGTTGTTAGACATTATCAAATGAGCGATGACAATAATTCTCTTTTATCAAATACAATTCGCGCTATAGAGCAACTCGATGATTTGTCAGTAATGGTGGGTACTGATAAAGGCATTAATATTCTTAATATCTTGAATGATTCTGTAAACAGTCCAAAAACAAGCACATTACCCGAAAAGTGGATATGGTCTATCTATAGTGACAGTGGCGATAATATATGGCTTGGGTCTTTTGGTGGTGGCATCTATAAATACAATCCCGCCACAAATAAGTTTTATCAAGGTTTTTCGAATAGTTTCAAAAGCCCACAAGAAGTATTATCTTTCACTGAAACCTCTGATGGGAAAATATTTTTTATAACAGAAAAAAATGGGCTACATCAAATATTAAAAGACGGTTCTATCAAGTTAATTAAACTAAATATTCAGACAGAAATTTATCAAATATTAACAAATCAAAATGATCTTCTTTGGTTAAGAACATCAGATTCAAAATTATATAGTTTTTCTATTGAAGCCAATGTTCTTAAAGAACATAAAGAATGGGTAAAACAAGCTAATCAAAATAAAGAAAATGAGTTAATATTAGTTGAACAAAACATATGGCTTATTGACCAAAACGGTTTTTTAACGTCTTATAATACAGAACGTCAATCTTTCGCAAGATTCAAACCTCAAAGTGATACCAGCCTCACAAGTTTACAAGTTGACAATGAAAAAAACATATGGGTAACTTCTACAAAA
Source organism: Alteromonadaceae bacterium (assembly GCA_013216005.1). Lineage (GTDB taxonomy): Bacteria > Pseudomonadota > Gammaproteobacteria > Enterobacterales > Alteromonadaceae > JABSOI01. The sequence goes on from JABSOJ010000406.1 coordinate 772, forward strand.
GACCAAATACTAAAATTTAATTATACTAATAATACTTTCAGGGAGCAAAAAACCCGTTTAACTGATCAGTATCAAATTAGTCAAACAGATAAAATTATTATTACCAAAGACTGGTTTTGGTTAGGTTCTTCTTCACAAGGTGTTGCGCTAATAAATCGAAAAAATAGTGACATAAATATTTTTAATGTCAACAATCAATTAGCTAGCAACTTAATTAATAATATTTTAATTGATGATGCAGGGACTGCATGGTTAACAGCAAACAACAGCATTAGTGCCGTTTCACCTTACAATAAAAAAGTAAAAAACTATGACAAAGACTTCGCTTTCACAGATATTGATTTTAAAAATCTAAGCGCATTAAAATCATCACAAAATACCATATTTTTCGGCAATGCACACGGCTTTACTCAATTTCAACCGAAAGAAATACTCACATTAAAACAAAAGTTTAATAACCTTTTATTTACAAATCTATTAATTGCCAATAAAAGCATTAATGTTGCTCAAGCTAAAATCTTAAGAAACAACGAGTTAAAAAACAAATTAAACAATAATTCAGTGGAATTATTCACTTTACCCGAACAAATAAATAAAATCGACACATTAAAATTAAAACATCAACAGTCTCCTTTCAGTCTTGAGTTTATTTCTCCTAATGCAAAATTTCCCAGCCAAGTAAGATACAGATATAGATTAAAGGGTCTGGAAACAATATGGATTGAGTCAGGTAAAGATAACAGGCAAGCAACTTACACAAATTTAAGTGCCGGAGATTATACTTTCGAAGTACAAGCCTATGATCTACACGATTCTACATTAACGAAAACTCGTACTTTACAAATTAAAATTCTATCTCCCTGGTGGTTATCCAATGCTGCAATAGCTTTTTATACCTTTTTAACTTTACTACTTATTACCTACTTACTTCAGCAAATGCGTCAAAAGCGTATTTCTCACATACAAATAAAGCTAAGTGAAGAAAGGTTAAAATTATCACTCTGGGGTAGTGGTGATGAAATGTGGGATTGGAATATCACTACCGGAAAAATCTACCGTGCAAATATATGGGGAATACTGGAATTCCCACAAGACGGTAAAAGAAATACAGGCGATGAACAAACCAATATTCATCCGCAAGATTTCCCCCGAGTCAGTGATGCGATAACCCAACATTTCGAGAGCAAAACAGATTATTTTGAATCAACCTACCGAGTAAAAGACAAAGAAGACAAATGGGTTTGGGTGTTAGACCGAGGTAAAATAGTTGAACGTGATGAAAATAATAAACCAACACGAATGACCGGGACTTTAAAAGATATCAGCCAAATTAAACAAGCTGAAGGACGATTAAAATTATTTGCAAAATGCATTGAAAACATCTCAGATGCTGTAGTGATATATGACCGAAAATTTAAAATTGTCGAAATAAATAAAGCTTATGAAACTATTACAGGTCGTAATCAAAAACAAATGATTGGTCAACCTTTAACCTTTCACCAATATCCGGACAGCTTTACTCAACAAGTAATAAAACATTTGCTCACAAAAGGCAGCTGGTATGGCGAAATTGAAGCGCGTAGAGCAAACGGAAACAATTATATAACGGACTTAAATATTGATATTATTAGAGATGATGATGATAATATTTCTCATTTTGTTGGCGTATTTTCAGATATAACTAAACGTAAAGAAAATGAATCTGAGCTGATGAAACTAGCAAATACAGATACCTTAACTGGCCTGCCTAATCGTTCTTATTTTCAAATGAATCAGGCTAGACTGGTAAAAAATAAGGCTTCTCATGCCCTATTAGTCTTCGATCTTGACAATTTCAAAAAAATTAATGATTCATTAGGTCATCAGGTAGGCGATTTATTATTATGTAAAGTAGCCGAACGCATAGTAGCCGTAAGCCGACAGCAAGATACCATATATCGCCTTGGCGGTGATGAATTTAGCGTAATAATCGAAAATACCAATGATATTCATACCATCACTACCATCGCCAAAAATATCTTACGCTCTATTGCCCAACCAATGAAACTAAGAAATCAAGAAGTCGTTTTATATAGCAGTATAGGTATTGTTTTATATCCGGAAGATGGCGTCACACCGCATGAATTACTGAAAAATGCCGATACAGCTATGTACCATGCTAAAGATTTGGGTGGTAATAAATATCAATTTTTCAGTGATTCAATGAATAAAAAAGCAGTAAATCGATTACAAGTAGAAACACTGATTCGTCATGGTTTAAAGCAAGATTTGTTCACTGTTTTTTACCAACCTAAAATTGAAATAGCAACCGGTAAAGTTGCTGGCATGGAAGCTTTAGTGCGCTTTGAACACCCAACTAAAGGTATTATCAGTCCCATTGTCTTCATCCCCGTATCTGAAGAAACTGGACAAATTATAGACATTGGTGAAGTCGTATTAAGAAAATCTTGCCACGCCGCCAAAAAATGGGTTGATAGTGGTTTATTTGACGGTCGTATTGCTGTGAATCTATCCGCAGTACAATTTACTCAACCCAATTTGGTCGAGTTAATTGCAGAGATACTACAAGACAGCCAACTACCAGCCAAATATCTGGAACTGGAAATAACCGAAGGTACGGTAATGGATTCGCCACAAAAAGCCATTGAAACCATGTTACAAATTCGCGCTATGGGTATACATTTATCACTGGATGATTTCGGTACCGGCTATTCTTCACTGGCTTATTTAAAGAAATTCCCACTCAATACCCTAAAAATTGATAAAGCCTTTGTTGACGATATTGAACAATCTGAACAAGGTAGAAATATGGTAGCCACCATTGTGACTATTGCACATAACCTTGATTTAGAGGTGGTAGCAGAAGGGGTTGAAACCTCGCAACAGCTACATTTTTTAGCTGGGTTAAGGTGTGAACAACTTCAAGGTTACCTGTACAGTAAACCATTACCTGAAGGGCAATTTCATAAATATTTGATTTCTCATCAAATTGCCAGGCAGATTCAACTCTGAAGTGCATAACCACTAAGCAGCTATAGCCACCATATGTTCAGCCATTAATTTGGCTGGCG
>JABSOJ010000407.1 GCA_013216005.1 Alteromonadaceae bacterium
AGTAACGCAAAGCTAGATAAGCAGCAAATATTGGCTGCTGCATATGGGGGACAACAGCATTATGGAACATAGCCTAACAAATGCACATTCAACTTATTTTCTACCCGGTTCAAAAGACTCATATCTTGGCAAATCAGCATCAAAATCTTCACAATTAGCTTTTGATGTAACAAAATTATGTGAAATAGGTTTTTCTTTAATATCACTATCAAAAATCCCTAAGCGTATTCTTATTCTGCTTGGATCTTGTTGATTAGCACTGTAAACAGGCGAACCACATTTCGAGCAAAAATAACGGTTTCTTCCCGGTTTGAAACTAAAAGTGGTTAGCTTTTCCTCTCCCTCAACAATTTCAAAATCACTGCAATTCACAAACCCATTAGTCGCATATGCTGTACCACTATTTTTACGACACAAAGAGCAATGGCAATGAATAATATCGCTGATATCACCCTTTACTTGAATCTTCACTTCGCCACAAAGACATTTACCTGTGTACATTTTTAACCCTTTATTATATTTTTTTGCTTGCTGTTAAAAAAACACTAACCAGATATACCATTTATTCAACAGCCGTTAAAACTCATCATCATCTTCAAGCCAATCAACATAGTTAACAAAAAATGTTTGCCAAAATTGGTCATCTCCGGAAAGCTTAGTCAGTTTTTCGGCTAATTGTTCAAGTGTTTCTTCATCGGTAATTGATGAATCGTCAGGAACAAATTGTGGTGCACGCTGTTGCCTGCCTCTCGTTAATTCAACAAGACTACTTAAAAATCCTTCTAAAGAAGTGGCAACCAATTCAGGTAACCAAGGACCATCGTAAGGTACGGCAGTGTAAACCGGTAAGTTGTCTTGCCGCGTATCAATAAAATAAGGGTCGCCCATTTCCAGATCCACCGCGATAACTACCCAGGATTTTTGCCAATCCCCCTCGTTTGTACCTGTTAAATCAGTCCCGTTTTCATCATAACTATAACTTACTTGAGCATGCTCAAGATCTTCGGCATTTGTCACGGTACGGAATCCTTGAGGTCCGAAAAAATATTCATTCTGCTCAAGGTTAGCTAAAGTTGTTAAATATACTGGAACTTGCATTGTGTACCTTATTAAGATTTAAAAAAAACGTTTAATTGTAAACTAAAATACAAAACAAAAAATACAAGTTCCAATAATTAAATTTGCTAAAAATCAAAAGAAAGCATTATTAATTGTATATAATTTGTTCAATTTGGACTGGTAGTAATTATTTAGAAAAATTTACACCATCAGGTATATTTTGGTGATGGAAATTTTGTCGAAAAGTAACCGCTTAAAAAGTGAGTTAAATGGTGATTCTGCTGAATTACCATTGAAACAGCAAAGAGCTACTGCTTTTCACTATCTGAATATGAAGCTAATTCAACCACTTGGAATGAAACTATATAAAATGCTTTTAGCTCAGGCGGATACCCGCTAAAGAAAGTAGGGATATGTTTGGGTTTACATTATTCACGGATAAACTAGATAGTATCAAAAGCAACAACTGACCCTGAGCGTGTTTTCGTCTAGTGTCAGTTTTACACAGCTTTAAAATATCCAGAAACCCATGAATGTACAAGTCACTGAAAAATATTACTTTATTTATCGTAACATATTCTTATTAGGAAAGGGATTTAAAAGGATAACTTCATGAAAATTAAACTTATAAAAGCGGCCTCGGCTGGCCTTATTTTATCTGCTAGTTGTTTCGTTAATGTGGCTAATGCAGGTGCGATATTCTTAACCGGACACGATGTTTTATCACATGGTAATCAAAACGGTTACGATACTATCATCCTCGACTACTTAAGAGGCGAAGGATTATCAAATGAAATCGCAGCCAACCAATATAATATCGGGCTAACTGGTTCAGGTTCGCTATCAGGTTTTGGTACAGTCACAACTAGTAGCGGTGTTTTTGCGACGGGCGCTGATTTTTCCAGCTTTTTAGCGGGAATTGATGTTCTAGTTGTTGGTGAATACAGTGGTGGGTTTCTTAATACGTATACAACATTATTTACCGACTGGTTTAATGCGGGCGGTGACATTTGGGTCGATAGCAGCAATGGTACAGCAGGTTATTATGACTGGTTACCTGCAGGCGTAGCAGCAGATGGACCCGGTATTAGTGAGTCCACAGGCTTTGTCGCAACCACAGAAGGCGCAGCTTTAGGTATAACCAGTGCTAACGTAAATAATTCTCCAACCCATAACCGTTTCTCGTCTTGGGCACCGGCATTTACAGTATTTGAGGAACATGGTAATTATGCCGGTTCTGCAATTTCGATTGGTATTCAAGATGCAACGCTCACTGAAGGTGGTATCGAAAATAATATTCCAGAGCCGTCAACCTTAGCAATGTTCGCATTAGGTATAATGGGTTTAGGCTTTAGGAGAATTAAAACCAAAAATTAAATAGTTACTCAGCATTACAAAGCACCTTTAACCCGGTGCTTTATTATTGCTGTAAAGTTTTTAGCTGTCAGGCATTCACGGAAAATGTTTAAGTGGTCAGTTATACCAATTAGCATAAAGAACGTAACGACCCAGCATTCATTTAAAGTGATGCGTGGATAAATCTACGAACTACGGGGTGGTCGGTCAAATCCTCGTGTTCAAAGAACGCACCTTTATGTGCACCTTAAATAGGTATACCCCCTAAATGATCGTTTACAGTTAACAACTAGAAAAGATCGACTTGCTTGATCATTACTATTGAATGGTATGCTTCCAATTATTTTTACCCCTGCTGAGTAGTTACTAAATAGTGCCCGAACGAAAAGTCAATAGCCATTGCTACACATGGGCTGTAGCGATTAATTCAAAACGAAGATTTAAGCTAATCAGTCGGTATTGATGTAGATTTAAGCGTTTTGGCCGTTTTTAGCCAAAAACAACAAAATCTTCGTTTTGCAATATTGCTTGAATACCCCGTAAAATAAGGCTTTCAGGATTTCCGTTCAGACACTAAATAACAAGTATCATCAATATCGGAACAAAGAGAATAAAGCTGACCAACTACCTCTATTTTTCTTTCTTATCTTCCCTGCTTTCACTTTTCACAGGAGATCTAATATCTTCCCCTAAATAAACAGCAAGCATTCCAATCATCATTTTCGGGTTATCGCCCCGGGAAATATGTAAGACGCCATCACGTACTAACATCATATGCTGTTTGATTTCATCTGCACGTTCACCCAGTTTATTCGCCAGAGGACCTGTAAAACCATTAGCAAGCAAAGCTCCGTAAAGGGTCGTTAATAACGCAACAGACATCGATGCACCAATAGTTTTTGGATCTTCCATCGCTACCAACATCGCCACCAATCCAATGAGTGTACCTATCATCCCCATCGCTGGTGCTAATTCGGTAAAACTGTTCAGTACTTTTATCGATTGATTATTACGTTGTCTGGTTAGCAATATTTCCCGGCTTAAAGCGTATTCAATGGTGTCAGTATCGTGACCATCTATGATTAAATCTATGCTTTTTTGCAAAAATTCATTGTCAATTCTGCTATCTTCCAACGCTAAAACGCCATTCTTGCGAGCGTCATTACTTAAATCAACCAAATTATCCAAGGTATCGAAAAGGTTAGGTTGCTTGTTACTAAAGGCTAATTTTATGTTTAATAATGCGTCAAAAAAATTTGATAAGCGGTAACTTAACATCACAGCACCAAATGTACCGCCAATAACAATAGATATTGACGGAATATTTATAAAAATACGGGCATCTGCCTAGGCTGTCGAAAACTCGTGCTTTTGGGGATATTCAATTTACCAGTTTTTGACTTTACAAAGTATGATGTTTA
>JABSOJ010000039.1 GCA_013216005.1 Alteromonadaceae bacterium
TAAAAAACCAATTTATCGCCTAACCCTTTAAAAATAGGGGATTCATCGAGGGACAACAGTATTATGGAACAGAGCCTCTTTATTACAGATAAGCCTAGTGAAGGTTTTTAACAACATAATATATTGTAATTATAAACAGGATTTTGGCTTGAATTAAATTAACTTCATTGTAGTTAGCATTCAACGAAGCACTTACTAAAAGTAAGTACTTCTTAACTTTTGAAACCTTATTTAATTTCTTCTGCCTTTAAGATAAAACTGAATCTGTGAGGTATATCAGCACGAACAAAGTATTTTTTCATTGTTTTACCTCCCCAACTATTATCTCCGCCAACCCCATGAATTTTTAGGTCTAAATTAACGTTGATATAACCGCGGTTAGGTAATTCATAGGTATGTTTTCTACGTATTCTATCAGTGACATCATTTTTCACTTTTGATTGGCTAGTAGAATATAAATCTGACTCATTGTAAGGCCATGCTCTAAAGTTAAATGGTTGTATGCCTTGAATATTTAATTTGATTTTACCATTTGCAAAGCTAGCATTTCTCACATCACTACGGTTAGTACTGTCGGTTGCAGAGATATAAGGAACTTGGAATGATTTCAAAGTCTTTAGGTAGTGGCCCACTTTAGCGGCAGTTTTTCTGTCTGGGTAGTTCTCAAAAGGCCCTCTACCGTACCAATTAATGTTTGAGAGAGATTTATCAAGCGCTAAGCGCATACCAAATTTAGGCATAAACTTATACTGCGTGCGTTTTTCATCCGGTGTGTAACTACCGGTAACTTGTACCTCTGCGTCACCATTAATAAGGTAAGTCAGCTGATATAGTGCATGGTTTGCCACCAAGCGAGCAACCACATTCACTTCAACCAAGCTTCTACTTATCTGTTTTACGTTAACTGAGCTAACTTGACGATAAGCGGCAGCATTTAGCCAAGGCGCCATGCGTTCAATAAATTTATTACGCCCTTGGTTATTGTTTACCGGCTTCCAAAAATAAGGAGCAAGTGGCTCAACTAACAATTCCTGTCCTGCAACTTGATAACTCGTTAACTCACCAGTAATGTTATCAATGCTTAAAGTGCCACTATTTGTTGTTATGGCAATATAATCATCGGTTTGCTTTACCTTAACCTTTTTGCCTGTTGAAGCAACAGACGTTGGATATTGATACGGAGCAAGGACAAATTGTTCAACCGCGATAGTAAAGCCTTTTTTAGCCCACACTGTACTTTGCTTAGTATGCGCGGATAATTCTAATAACAATTCATTAGCTGAGTTGTTTACATTATCAGTAAACGGTACTTTGATAAGTGTTGACTCCCCTGGAGCTAACGAGAAAGTTAAATTTCCTTTCGCAATCACTTTCGATTGGTCTTGACTTTTAACCTGCCAAACATAGTCATATACATTGAGGTTAGTAAAATCAAAACGGTTAGATACTTTAATCGTTAAAGGATCACTTGTTTGTTCAAACCAAACATTTTGATGAACCTTTTTTGCTTCATAATAACTTGGAAAAGGCTTTCTGTCGGAAGATACAATGCCATTTAACAAAAACTCTGCATCGGTTGGGCTGTCCCCAAAATCTCCACCATACGACCATACTTCACGTTTAGGGTTTAAGCTAAGTTTTGTTGGATCTTTACCGTAGCTCACCATCGCAGTATTTTTTACACGTGCAAGTCCTTGATCTACCCAATCCCAAATAGCACCACCAACATAATTGTCATGGGCATAAATTTTATCCCAGTGTTCCTGAAAGTTACCTAATGAATTACCCATGGCATGGGCATACTCACGTTGGATAAAAGGTTTTTGTGTTTTATCAGATACCTTAAGAAATTCATCAACGCTATTTGATCCCTTAACAGTGCGATAACTACGTTCGATAAAGTCAGAAGCGTCTCTATCGGTATCAGACAAAATTGGACGGGAAGTATCAATCGCTAACACGGCTTCTCGCATCGCTATAAAGTTTCTACCTGCACCACCTTCATTACCGAGTGACCATATAACAATTGATGAGTAGTTTTTATTGGTATGCACCATTGAAGTAGCGCGATCAACATGGGCTATTGTCCAATCAGGGTTATCACCTAGTATTTTGTTTTTTGTTCCATAACCATGACTTTCTTGGTTAGCATCATCGAGTACGTATAAGCCGTATTGATTTGCTAATTGATACCATCGGTGATCATTTGGATAGTGGCTGGTACGGACAAGATTAAAATTACCTTGTTTCATCAACTTGATATCAAGTTCCATGGTTTTTAAGTCAATAGTGCGCCCCATTCTTGGGTGATGTTCGTGGCGGTTAACCCCTTTAATTTTTATTGATTTACCATTAACCCAAAACTGATTGTCCTCAACTTTGCTTTCTTTAAAACCAAATGCCCAAGGGATAAACTCTAAGGCTTTGCCACTTTCATCTTCAACAATAGATAATATCATTGAATAGAGGGTTGGAGACTCTGCACTCCACAAACCAACATCTTCAAGCTCAATTAACATTTTACCAATCTGTTTATCATTTGAATGGCTGACCTTGGCTTTTTTCTTTGCAAGCAACTCACCATCAGGAGCAAATAAGCTCATTTGTAGCTGATATTTTTCGAAATTAATATTTGATAAAGCACTACCAAGTTCAAAATCTAAATTAAGTACTGCATCTTGATAATTATTTTTTAAATCGGTAGCGATCAAAAAGTCTTGCAAATACACTTGTGGGCGAGCAATTAAATTTACGTCTCTGAATATGCCACTAAAGCGCCACATGTCTTGACCTTCAAGGTAGCTACCATCAGACCATCGATAGACTTCAACTGCTAAATCATTTTCACCTTTAATTAAATATTCAGTTATATCAAACTCTGCAGGCGTCATACTGCCTTGGCTATAGCCAACCTTTTTGCCGTTAACCCACAGGTAAAATGCCGATTTAACCCCTTGAAATTCAATAAATGTTTGTTTGTTTTTTAATCCTTTATCTACTAGAAATTTACGTTTATAGCTACCTACAGGGTTTCGGTCATAAAAGTTAGTGTACTCTTTAGGCGGTTCGGTCATCACTCTTGGCTGATCTTTAGCAAAAGGGTAAGGGTGATTGGTATAAATAGGACGACCATACCCTTGTGTTTGCCAATTACCCGGCACATCAATTTCTGCCCATTGACTCACATCATATTTGGTTTGGTAAAAGCTTGTTGGACGAGAGTCAGGATGACCTACCCAGTTAAATTTCCATTTACCATTAAGGGATTGAATACGACTTGACATACTTTTGTCTTGTGCACTTTTTTCATTCGCATAGGGACGAATAAAAGCATGCCCCATTACTTTGTTTAAGCTGATAATATTAGGGTTTTCCCAATCAGGCACTACTGTGCCTTTATCAAGTGACCAACACGGTAAAGCAGTAATAATGAGAATCACTGTAATAAGTAACGACCCAATGTTAAAATTTTTCACTAACAATACCCCTTAATTCAAAATGATTTGTTTTCCATTTTTATTTCCAACACCCCAAATGGTAACATTCCCACAAAACCACAAAACCACAAACAAAGCATTACTAACAACCCAATCAAAAAAGCACAACACACTGTTATTAAACAATAAATAAACACAAAAACCATCACAACACCATGATGGTAACGTTTTCCTTTTAAACTGTAAATAATTATGATAAATTTTATTTATAAAAAATAGGGGTTAAAGAGCAAATGAATACTTTAATAAAAATACTAGTAATAGGTTTATTACTTTCTAATGGGCAATTGTTAGCATCCGAAAAACCAAATTTCATTGTGATCTTAACCGACGATCAAGGTTATGCTGATGTTGGTTTTAATGGCAGTAAGGACATTAGAACACCAAACATCGACCGTATAGCCAATGAAGGCACTAAATTTAATAATGGCTATGTTAGCTACGCAGTTTGTGGTCCTAGTCGTGCTGGTTTATTAACAGGCAGGTATCAAGGTCGCTTTGGTTTTGACCGTAATCCGCACATGGATCCAACTGATATAAAATCAGGTCTTCCTTTAGAAGAAAAAATGATCTCTGAAGTATTAAAACCCGTTGGTTACACTTCTAGTATTATTGGTAAGTGGCATATGGGCTCACACCCTGACCTTACCCCAAATAAACGTGGCTTTGACCATTTTTATGGGTTTCTCGCTGGTGGTCATCGATACTTTCCTGAAGACTTAATCTATAAAGATATTGCAGAAGGGCTTGCACAACCACCTAAAAAAGCATGGACTTCTTGGTATCAAACTAAGCTATTAGAAAATGATAAACGTATAGAAACGACACAATACCTCACTGATGAGCTATCAACTGCTGCAGTAAAATTTATTAAACGCGAACAAGACAAGCCTTTTTTCTTATACCTTTCTTACAATGCGCCCCATACTCCGTTGCAAGCTAGCAAAGAATATTTAGATCGCAATAAACACATACCAAAAGGTAAACGCCGTACTTATGCAGCAATGATTACCGCTGTTGATGACGGTGTTGGCCGTGTATTAGCAACATTAGATGAACTGGGGATTGATGATAATACCCTAGTGATTTTCTTATCAGATAATGGTGGTCCCGAGTCAAAAAATGCATCCGATAACGGAGAGTTAAGAGGTCATAAGGGAGATTATTTTGAAGGCGGTATTCATGTCCCCTTTGCCATGCGCTGGCCTGGAAAAGTTCCTGCTGGGCAAGAATATAATAATTCAGTAAGCTCTCTTGATATTTTAGCAACCTTTGCTGGTTTATCTAACGCACCAATAGCAAAAGACAAACCTTTAGATGGGGTTAATTTAATACCTTATATTACGGGTGAAAACACAAAAGCACCTCACGAAATTTTGTTTTGGCGAAATTTTGACAAGGGTATAGTGGCAGCACGACGTGGTAATGACAAAACTATCTTATTTAAGAAAAAGCAGCAAAAACACTTATATGACTTAGATAAAGACTTATCTGAAACCACTAACCTTTACCAAACCGACGCCAAGACGTTTAATAAGCAACAAAGTGAGATGTCAGACTGGGAAAGTGAACTCGCAACGGAGCCCGCTTTTAAAGGCTTGATCATGGCTAAAAAAGCACATGCAAAAAAATTGAAAGAATATAAAAACAAAAAAAAAACAAATAAGTAATGCACATAGAGTCTGTATCTAAATGATAGATATATACCCATCACACTTCAAGATGCAGATTTCAGCAAGACGATAAAGGGTTAGGTACAAGGCATTGATTGAAGAGAATAGTTATTCTATTGTCTAAATCAATAACGCCGTAGATGACTCTTTCTCGCCTTGCCCGTAGGGAGTTAAGCTAGAGCATCAGTCCAGCGTTGCGATACTTGATAATAGAATAACCATTATCTGCGTAACGCGCCTTGACCTGATTTCCTAGCTTAGCTCTGAAACTGCCTATTGAGGTGTGATGGGTATAAACAAAGAAAAAATTGTTGTACCGCTAACGTTGGCTGTACAACTAATATTATTAGCCACTGGCAATACATTAACCGTAATATGTAGGAAAATCACCGTGAAATCATCCTCTTTAGTCAAACCAATCATCGTAATACTTTCACTGGTGTTACCTTCCTTATTCTCAGTGTTGGCACATGGAACTGAAACTATTGATAACAAAAGCGATTCTTGGCGCTTTATTAGTTTAGCCGATTGGCATTGGGGAGAAAAATACGTTATGGGTAACCGTAAGCAGGGATTTGAGGCCGACGTTGAAGATAACATTGCCACGTTAAAATGGATGAAACAAGGTTTTGGTGGCGAGCTTATTCTTCTGCCAGGTGATAGTAATACCGGCCATTGGGGTATGCCAAAATTCATCAAAAAATTTAATGCTAATTTGTCGCCCAAACAGGCAATATTACAAGCTGGTAAACGGAGCTATGCCGGTATGATTGATACTTTCCAAAGAGGTGGTTATGACAAGTTAATTATGGCGGTGGGTGATCATGAAGTGGGAGATAATCCTTGGCCTGTAGCCTCAGACGTATCAAAATATCAGGCTGAATTTAGAGAAAGTTTCGCTAACGCTTTTAATTATTCAACCGATGGCAGCACTTTTAAATACAGCGATAAAATTGGCTCTGCAGACTCAAGACCTTTAGGCACAATATATGAAAACACCTCTTACGCCTATCAGCATAAAAATGTTTTGTTCGTTACCATGGATGTTTTTCATCAACAAGATTATAAAACGGCAATTGGCGAAGAAGGCACAGTAACAGGCACGGTTGTTGGTCCACACTTAACATGGTTCGAAACAGTGTTATCCGAGGCGAGAAAAGATGCAACGATAAAACATATTTTTGTACAATCGCATTTACCGGTGATCTATCCCGTTCGTAAGGTCAGTAGCAGTGGCATGTTAATTGATAATGGCGTCGACAATCCGTTTTGGGAGTTAATGAGAAAATATCAGGTCGATATATATTTTGCTGGTGAAGTACATGCTAACACTGTCACTAAAGACCCAGAATCAAACTTACTTCAGGTAGTTACTCGCGGTAACTTTTTCACCAACTTTCAAACAATCGATATTACTGATAATAAAATTGAAATGACCTTGTATCGTCATTTTGGAGAACAAACATCCGATGGTGATTACCACGCTTCTGGTACATTAAGTATTGATAAATCAACACAGAAAACCCGTATCAAAGCCAGTGGTGGTCTTGCATTGCTTGAACCAAAATCTAAGTTATTACATTTTACTTTTGAGGAAGATTTCGCCGAAGTTGACCGCCCTATTAATGGCCTAAGAGAAAAGGAAAGTAGCTCTGTTATTGACGGTAAACATTGTGACAGAACGCTTGCCAATTCAGGGACTTTTGGCGCCCAGTATGATGCCTTACACTGTAATGTTGAAATAGTGCCAGGGAAGCATGGTAATGTTGGACAGTTTACTGAAGATTCACGTATGGCCGTTTTTGCAATGGGACCTTTACAAGGTAAACACGCTATTGCTTATGAGCTATCTTTCAAAACCGACGCTAAAGCGAATCAAATACTCGTTAATACCGCGACCATTTGGGGCAATACACCAAAAGACTTTCTAAATTTGTATTTAGATAATGGCATAGCAACGGTTGCTATTTCAGATAAAAAAATGCTTAAAGCAGAATCAAATAAACTTAATGATGGTAAGTGGCATCGCATTAAGGTCAGCATGCCACATGACAATGCCAAACTATCTGAGTTAGTAGTAGAAGTAGACGGCAAAGTTGTCGATTCAAAGCAAACCCGCGGTGATGCCATAATAAAACTGAATCAAAGCATGCGCTTTACCATCGGCGGTAAAGGCTATAGCAAAAATGCTTTGAAAACACTACCAGTGAAAAATTTCATTGGATTGATCGACGATGTATCCCTTTGGACCTTATAAAAATGGAGAAAATAAAAATGAATTCATTGATCGTTGTTGCACTTGTAATAACTACCACCATGATTACCTCTCTCCTTTTTTTGGCTAGCAATACTAAAAGCTAAGACATAAGAGACAAAGCCCGAGTAGATCATTCAATATTGATCCGCTACGGGGAATTAATCTGCCAACTTGCACTAAGCTGCCTAATTTATGAGTGCTAGTTTTGGTTTTTGATAACTTAATGTAAAATTTATAATATATAGGTAATAAGAGAAAATATGTCTATTAAATTGAAACTAATTGCACTTTTTTTAACGCCGCTTATCGCCTTTTTATTTATCGCATTAATGAATATTAATCAAAATGTGACTTTAGTGAATAATGCTGAACGTGTTACTTCCCTTGTAAAGGTAGTGGTGGCGTTAAATAATCTTGCTGATACCATGCAAGCAGAACGTACTTATAGCATTTTATATCAATTGGACAGTGAACAATGGCGAAGTAAATTAAGTTCACAACGCACTATTACCGATAAAAAGGCAGTGATACTGCGTAATACAATTAAACAAACAGATACTTCACAATATAGTAAAGCTACCCAAGCCACTATTGAGGAAGAGATGTTGAGCCTTATCGACGACTTTAAAGCAGCACGCGCCGATGTAGATAGTTTGACACTTGAACCAAGCGAGGTTATTCCTGGATTATCTAGCCCTCTATTTCGCATATCTTTTGCCGGTTCAAGCCTGGTTCATGAAGCTAACACGCCTGAAACGTTGCTGGCTATCATCAATTATACCGATGTGGTTAAGTTAAAAAACGCCTTGGCTACGCTCAACAGTTCATTCCCAATCTCTTTGGTTAATGGCCATTTTACAAAAATAGGTAAGATGAACAATGTCGGAAAAATGGAAAGTAAAATGAGAGCCATTGGTGCTAACATCATGCAGCTTTCTAAAGGAAAATTAAACAAAGATTTCACAAAACTACATAAAGAAAAACTAAATAAAATATTTTATAAAAAGCTGTCTAAAATTTCTTCCCTCGGCTTAAACACCCCGATAAATATCGAACTCAATACTTGGTTAGATGATATCGATGCTATGTTAAGTCAATTTAGTACATTGGAGCATACTACTGCGCAATCGGTTCTTACCACCGCAGGTCTTGAACAAGAACAGGCTGAAAATAATTTTACATTCTGGATTATTTTGTTAGCGATAATTATCATTGTAACCTCAGTCACCAGCTTCTATTTAATTCAACGTATCAGAACGCCCCTTGCTAATATGACTGAACGTTTGCAAGATATTGCTGAAGGTGAAGCAGACTTAACCAAACAACTTGATAATTTACCTAAAGATGAACTTGGGGTTTTAGGTAACTGGGTCAATACCATCATTGATAATTTGCGTATATTGATCAATCAAATTCAAGATAAATCTGTGTCGATAAACCAGTCGGCGGATCAATCTGTCCAAGTAGCACATGCGAATAATGACGCCATAAACCTGCAATTGGCTGAAATTAATATGGTGGTTACTGCGATGAATGAAATGGCAATCACCTCTCAAGAAATGGCCAGAAATGCTTCCGTTGCAGCTGATTCGGCCAATAAAGGGCAAAACTATGTTGTGCAATGTAATGAGAAAGTTGCAGAAAATAGCCAGGTTATCCAAGATATGAGCAAGCATATCGCACTCGCTTCCACACAAGTGACAGATCTGGAAAAAAATACCAGACAAATTCACGGCATTCTCTCTACTATCCAAAATATCGCGGAGCAAACGAACTTATTAGCACTGAATGCGGCAATAGAAGCAGCACGTGCAGGAGATCAAGGCAGAGGGTTTGCAGTAGTCGCTGATGAAGTGCGTACGTTGGCAAAACGCACGCAAGATTCAACCAGTGAAATAAGTCAAATGTTAGATCAGCTTCAGGCATCAACAAATTCCGTTGTTAATGCTATGACACAAACACAAGAAAAATCTATTGAAGGTTTAGAAAAAGCACAAGAAGCCGTGAATGCACTTTCACATGTCGAAGAGTCTGTGAATATGATCAGCGACATCAATACTCAAATTGCGACCGCGACAGAAGAACAAAGTAGTGTCTGTGAAGAAATGAACCGTAATTTAACACAAATACAATTTCAATCTGATGTTGTGCAAAAACAATCTGAAAAAGCATTAATCAATGGCGAAGCGCTAGGTGAAATTGCCAAAGATCAAAGTATTCTGGTTGGAAAATTCAGTACCTAAGTTTACTTTTTTGCAACAACAAATGATGTTATCGACTTTAACAATTTTAATTATCAGCACAATCAAAGGGTATATATGAATAAGAACTTTTTCCTACAGGGGCTTACGCTCTTATCATTTTTCTGCGTATTAAGTTCATCGTTAGCACAACAAACAACTAAACCAAATATTGTTGTGATACTAGCCGATGATGCCGGTTACGCTGATTTTGGTTTTCAAAATAATTTACCTGCTTATAAACAAGCCACCCCACATTTAGATCAGCTAGCTAAGCAGTCAATGCGTTTTACTCAGGCATACGTTTCAGCGAATGTTTGTGCGCCTTCACGCGCAGGTTTACTGACCGGCATGTGGCAACCGCGCTTTGGATTTCGCGATAATTTACCAAGTCACTCTGGCAAGCCACAAAAGGTGTGGTTTACCGAGCAGTGGAAAGAAATAGGCCTAGACGTCGGTGTTAAAACGATGGGTGATCATCTAAAGAAACTAGGCTATTTTACCGGCCTGGTTGGTAAATGGCATTTGGGTTATGAAGATCGTTTTGCACCACATAATCGGGGTTTTGATTTCTTTGAGGGGATCCGTGCCGGCTCACGTGCATTTTTCCCATTAAAAGAAATTAAAAATAAAATTCCGCCAGATCGTTATCATCAAAGAGAAAAAAATGGTGTTTTTCTGCCTGAACATGAGATTAAACATGTGACCAAAAGTCAAGGCGATGCGGCACTTGAATTTATCGATGAAGCCAGCGCTGGCAAAAATCCTTTTTTTCTATTCCTGTCGTTTACTGCGCCTCACGCACCATTGCAACCTGATTTAACATCGTATGAAAAAGCGAAGCTGTTATTTCCCAATGATCAAAAAAAGCGGCAGCAATATATGGGATTAATTATCGGTATGGATGAACAGGTAGGACGGTTAACTGCTCACCTTAAAGCCAAGGGCATTGAAGACAACACCATAATTGTCTTTCTCAGTGATAATGGGGGTTCAAAGAAAAACTATTCGAATAACGGCGATCTTCGCGGCCATAAATGGACACCTTTTGAAGGCGGATACCGAGTACCTATGTTAATTAAGTGGCCGGGAAATGTTAAACCTGCATCAAATTATCACTCACCGGTTATTTCGTTGGATCTGTTGCCGACATTTATAAATGCGGCCGGTGGTGAACAGCCAAAAAATTTGGATGGTGTGTTATTACAGCCAGTTTTTGCCGGGAAAAAACTGGCGAAACGCCCTCTTTTCTGGTGGGATACCAATAGCGAAGGGCTGACGTCGACAGCTTTAGTCCATCCTTGGAAATTGGTGACACGTGAAAGTGCCGTGCGCGGCAGTCGAAAATTTAAAGTCAAAGGAGACGGGAAACCTTGGCTCTTTAATATAGAAGAAGATCCTGGAGAAACTCGTAATTTGGCTGAAAATCATCCTGAAAAGGTTGAACACATGAAATCACTCTTTAAAGGCTGGGTCTCAGAAATGGAACCGCCTCGCTGGTAAAGCTGAAAAAAAATAAACAGAAAAATGCCAGTCAGTTATTAGCTGACTGGCATTAACATTCAACTTACGCAGATGTTATTTAATCGCGGTTTCACCCTCAATTTTTATATGCTGATTATTATCATAAGGGGCTTTGTAGTCTACTGCATGACTTTAGCCATGACTTTTTGAATGACTTTGCCAGTTTTTGCATAGCATCGCGGTAGGCAGGGTCACTATTCTTATTGGTGATCATAAGTGTATTGGCAATGAGCAATTCTCTTACACCTTTCTGAAGTTGTTATTTAATTGTATATACCGGTATATTTCCCGAAAACCTAACCAAGTTATACAATTCAGGACTTATGGTTGGCGTGTTAATACTTCCCGAAGTTAACCCTGAACGAATAATAATAGCATCGGCTGCAGAACTTGTTTGAATTAGGTAGCTCTCATCTTTTTCAGTATAAATTGGAGGAATTATATAGTTTATATCAACATCTTGCTTTTGATTAAATACAGGCATAAATGGCTCGTTTATTAAGGAGTTAACCGTTAATGCAAAACTGATAAATGAATATCACTTGATATCAATAGCCGCCTTAAATACTGATTCTTCAGTACCGATAATACGGTAACAAAATGCAACATTCAAAACTGTTACCTTTTTATAACAGTACTGTACCCGTTATCATTCAAAGTGCAGAATTTCAGAGGGAGTTTAAAAGACTTTAGGCAAGGCATTCATAGCAAAGAAGGGTTATTCAGGAGAATAATCTCCTGAATAACCCTTCTTACAAAGCTGCGCCTTGAATTGAAATTGCTCAAGCACTTTGAAACATGCATCTTGATTGGTAACGGGTATATAGTGTTACTGTTAATCTATTTTGCAGTGAGTCTAATTGATTTAACTTTAAGCTCTTTGCTATAAGCACTCACTTCAATCTCACCCGTTTGTCCTTTAATGGTGCGAACAATCAACACAGCTTTACCATTAAACGCGCGACGATAATCAGCAACAAATGGCTCGATAGTCGCTGAATCACCATTGCCTACTGCAGCGACTTCACCAACACCTTTAACGGTAAAGTGAATCAGATTATCAGCATCTGGAACAAGATTTCCTTTGCTGTCTAAAACTTCAACAGTGATATAAGTTAAATCGTAGCCATCAGCAGTAAGTTCTACTCTGTCTGCCGTTAGTTTTACTTGTGCTGGCAGACCAGCAGTAAATATTTGTTTTATCGCAACGGTTTTACCATTGCTGTAAGCAACCACTTTAATATCACCCGGTTGATAATTAACGTCCCACGTTAAACGATAAGGCGAATCAAAATGTTTGATGTCTTTTTTATAGCGTAATTCAACAGGAATACGCATTTTATCAACGCCCTTCACTTTTCGCCCCTGCGATACTCCATTAACAAACAGTTCAACTTCTTCTGCATTGGTATAAGCAACAACAGGGATAGTTTCGCCAACACGATTTGGCCAGTTCCAATGGGGTAATACATGCACCATTGGCTTTGTTGTCCAGCGACTTTGATACATGTAGAAGCGGTCTTTAGGGAACCCCGCTAAATCTACTGCACCAAAAGATGAACTACGTGCTGGCCAGTCAGCATTCCAATAAAATTTATCACCGTGATCACGACCACCGTATGGCGTTGGTTCACCAAGGTAATCAAATCCTGTCCAAATAAATTCTCCCATTATTGCAGGATTTTTATCTAACTCATCCCATTCAATATCAGGGATATACGCCCAATAAGGCGCATACATGTCATAACTACTAACATATTTAGAGGGATGTTTTTCTTGTGGCTTAACGGGAAAGTGATACTCACCACGGGTACTTACCACCGACGAGGTCTCGCTACCTAAAATGGGCTTGTTTGGGTATTTTTTAATAATGTCTGAGTACTCTGTTGCCTTGTAGTTAAGGCCAACAATATCAACTTCTTCGGCAATTTTACTTTGTACAAAGTGTGGATAATCACTTAACCCCACGGTAACAAGTCGCGTTGGGTCTGCTTGCTTAACTATTTTGGTTAACCGTTTAGCGTATTTCCAGCCATCTTCCTTCTTTTGTTCATAAATTTCATTACCAATACTCCACATGATAATCGAAGGATTATTACGATGGATTCTCACCATATCGGTTAGGTCACGTTCCGACCATTTATCGTAATGTTTGTGATAACCATTCACTACGGTGGCTTTGGCTTTTTTCCAAGTATCAAAGGCTTCTACTTGCAGTAATATGCCCATTTTATCAGCCAATTCAACAAGCTCTGGCGATGGAGGATTATGCGAAGTTCGTACTGCGTTTGCACCCATAGACTGCATAATTTCAAGTTTACGTTCAATCGCACGAGTATTAGCAATAGCACCCAAAGGGCCATTATCATGATGTAAACACACCCCTTGAATATCTACGCGACGACCATTTAACCAAAAACCATCTTTTGCTTTAAACTCAATGGTTCTAATGCCCAAGGGCTGTTTTTCACTATCAATAACTTGTTTTTGGTGAAGTAATTGGGTCAGTACTTGGTAACGATACGGGTCTTTAATATCCCAACGACGAGGATCGACAAGAGTTAGTTGTTCACTTATCGTTAAATCACCTGTTGATGACGAATTAATTTTTTGATGTTTAGTTGCTACAACTTTACCTGTGTCATCAATAATTGAAAACTCGACAGATAGACCCTTCTTACGGCCTTTATTAGTGATAACAGTGGTAACAGCGACTTGGGCAGCGTTTTTAGCAATAACCGGTGTTGATATCTGGGTAGACCATTGTTTGATATGTGCCGGATCGTTATATTCTATCCAAGTATTACGGTAAATACCTGAGCCAGAATACCAACGAGCCGAATAATTTTCGGGTGCTACTTTTACCGCAATAACATTTTTATCACCAGTAGGCTTTAAATATTGACTTATATCATATTGAAAGCCTATGTAACCAAACGGCCTTTCACCAACCAAATGACCATTAACATAAACTTGGCTATTGGCCATCACGCCATCGAAAGTAACAGAGACTAACTTACCTTTACTTTCTTTAGGCACAACAAAACCTTTTCGATACCACGCGGTGCCAAAGACCGGCAAGCCACCATTACGAGCGCTGTATTTTTTAGAAAAAGGTCCTTCTATTGCCCAGTCGTGTGGTAACTGTAATAAACGCCATTTGCTATCGTCAAAATCAGCTTTTTCAGCACCACTTTGTTCTCCCTTGGAAAATTGCCAATTATCGTTGAAACTTTGTTTTTCACTGGTTAACGCGAAGGCATTAACAGAGGTGAGGAAACTAGCAATTAAAATGAGGTACACACTTATCAAGCCTTTACTATTCATTATTTACTCCCCTTATTTTTTGCCTTTGCTTCAGTTTTAGTTTTAGTTTTAGTTTTAGTTTTAGTTTGGTTTTTCCACGGACTCACAAGTTTTTTCAAGGTAAATTCAGGGTGATATGTTCTTGCTGAATCTACCTTTGCTGATAATTCATCAACAATGTCAGGAAAGTTAGCGGCAATATTATTCGATTCTCCAATATCTTTAGATAAATCATAAAGCTCAATTGGATTTTTATAACGTTTCACTAGTTTCCAATTGTCATTTCTCAACGCTTGTAAGGGTCCTCTTGATTCATTAAATTCCCAATATAAATACTCATGTTTTTGTTGACCACTTTGGCCAAAAAATGACTTCTTCATTGAAATCCCATCAGTCGTTGGGCATTTAGTAGCACCTGCTAGATCACAAAATGTTGGCATCATGTCCCAGAACGCTGAAATATGATCCGAGCTTGTATTTTCTTTAATCTTGCCTGGCCATCGAGCAATAAAAGGAATGCGAATGCCGCCTTCATAAAGGTCGCGTTTACTGCCTTTTAACGACCCGTTGCTGTTGAAAAATCCTTCATCATATTCATGACCATTATCACTGGTGAAAATAACTAAGGTATTGTCATCGAGTCCTTGGTCTTTCAGCGTTTTCATTAACTGACCTATGTCTCTATCCATACGAGAAACCATGCCTGCATAAGTAGTATTGCCTTCAGGATCATTTCGATAATGCCCTTGGGTGTTCATTTTCCGTTGCGGCCATCCTAAGTCTAAATATTGCGCTTTCGAATCATTAGGTACTGTTAATGCTAAATGAGGGATGGTGTAAGCAAGATATAAGAAAAATGGCTGTTCTGAGTCTTGATTTTTTACATATTCAATGGCTTTGTTGGTAAATAAATCATGGGTATATACCCCCTTATTATTCATGTAGTCGTTATTTTTAAGTTCAAATGGTGTGTTATTTTCAAACAAGCGATGCCAATAATAATAGTGAGCTGCACGATGACCTTTTAAACCAAAAAAGTAATCAAAACCTTGTTGCAATGGCATCGCTGATAGATCTGTTTCATCTTTAGTTTCCGATAAACCCCACTTACCAATAGCCGCCGTGTTATAACCTGAAGACTTAAGCATTTGTGCAATGGTGACATCTTCAGGTTTTAAATCGACCGCCCCACCACTATTAGTCCAACCAGGGTTACCACGAATGGGACTATGACCGCCATGTAAACCGGTTAACAGACTTGCCCTCGAAGGACCACAAACGGTAGCTCCGGCATAATGCTGAGTAAAACGCATGCCGTCACCAGCAAGCTTATCAATATTCGGGGTTTTAATTTTACTTTGACCGTAAACACCAACATCACCGTAGCCCATGTCATCTGCCATGATATAAATAATATTGGGTTGTGTGGCTGACTCTTCTTTAGTGAGCTGATCTACATCTGTCATGATGGAATAACAACCGTTTAAACTAAATAAACTTACGCTAAGGGAAGCGATGAGTAAGATAGTTGTTTTTATGTTTATCAAATTCTTATACCTACATTATTACAAGATTAAAATATTTAACTAGTTAACTACTTCAATAGCACCTAAATCAGGTTTGCCTTTAATGAGATTCCCCAAAATATCTTTTTCAGCTTTTAAACCAACAATTAAGCCAATTTTGTCACCATTAATGTATGGAATATCAATACCTTGGTTTTTAACTAATTCAAGGTTAGTAGGGGTATAGTCTTTGATATTATGACCACCTGCATTCACAAACTGGGCATCGCCATAAAGTGGATTGGCATCTTGAACTAATACCTCTTTTGGCCAGTTACCTTGTTTCAGAAATAAATTATTTTCAAAGAAGAAATTATCTAATACCAGTGTGTCACTTTTGTTTTCTGGCACATACTGATCGCCACTCACCAATTGGCTATCGCCCATGATATGAAATATATTATTTGCAATAACAGCACCTTGGGCTACACGTGTAACCGCTATTTTTGCAGTAATTGCGTCTTTAACAAAAATAGTATTGTTATATATGTAGCTGTTGTATGGTCCGTGGCGTTTTTTAGGTCTACGTTTTTTGTTTTTAACTTCTGATCCCACAAAGCCACTTAACCAGAAAGTTTTACCTTCTTGAAAGGCCACCCCTTTTTTCTTAACTCGATAGCCGTCATTCACGCTGACATTATAGCGATATGCGTTGTTGTAATTATTCCCGAGTATTTCAAGGAATCCGCCAGCATTATTTGCCGACAAGTTATATTGCACTATGATATTTTTACAGTTGAAATCGATATGGAAACCCGCTGAGTCACCTGGGCCATTGGCATTAAGGAATTTATTATGTTCAACGATGATATCCGAACTTCCCCAGGTCCACATACCACTGCCACGCGCCCAATTACGTGTGTCTTTATTGCTACCTGAACCATTAACTTCGTTATGATGAACATGGCTCTGACTGACCCCTGACATTTGCATGCCAGGCCCACCAGTATCAAATACCTTATTATTGCTTAATGTCACATGACTAATAGAACGTTTGCCATTAAATTTAATCCCCGTATGAGAAACATTTGACACGCGTGAATTATTAACCGTGACATGGCTTAATTGAGTATGTTGATAACTGATAAAGTACATGCCAAAGCCGTATTCTTGGGTGCCATTAGCGCTAGTTGTTTCTTGGTATGAACGTGAAAAACCTGAAGCATTGGCAAAAATATTTTTGACTTCAACGTTATCAATGTTGATATCGCCATAATGTCCTTTATCTATGGTTAAAACTAATATTCCTACTCTATGAAGTTTTACTTTTCGTTTTTTTAGTTTGGCTTTTAACCGTGCACTTTTTTCAGGGTATTGCCCCCCATTGGCGCTAATACTAAGGTTGCTGATATCAACAAAGCGGCTATCTATGAGTAAAACCCCTGCTAAATGGTCTTTTGCATTTATATGAGCGACCTTAGCTGTTCTACTCTCGTTAGCGGTGTAGCTAGTAATTATAATCGGGTTAGCTATAGTGCCCTGAACATCGATCAATTCAAGGTTACCGTAATGTTCTTCATCTGAGGACAGCAATATACGATCACCTGCCTGAAGGCTCAGACCTGCTGTCATATTTAATGATTGCCAAGGAGAATTAATTGATGTCCCTGAATTAGTATTGTTGCCCTTACTGGCATGTACATAATAATCAGTGGCATTAGTAGTTATTGAAATCAAAAGCAATAACATAGAACATATTTTTTTACTCATCACAAATTTCCTAAAAGAGAACTAGCTAATATGACTTTATGCTACCTTAAAAACGACAAAAAGGAAAACGTTCTCCCGACTGTTTATGTAAAGTTAAGTAAATACTTTTCTTAGCGTAGGTTTTGTATTATAGGAAGTCGATTAGTGTGATGTGGCGTTTAGCAAACGTTCTGACTTTTGATAACGGTTTAAAATATATACTGCGATAAGACTTGGAATAATAGTACCTAATGATAAAATAATTTTCATCATTTGCAGCGAATCTGATGGTTGATTGCTGCCAAGTTCGGCATCAAAACCAATCATTTTTAAGGTAGCGCCACTGACTAAAAGTGCAAACATTACACTCAAAGCAATAATCCAATGATACATTGCGGCAAAACCACCGCCTCGATTGATTTTGTGCTCTTCACGAAACTGATCGCTTGCATCAGCAACTAAAGCAGGAATAATAATCGTCATAGAAGACCAGATTGCAGCACAAAAAATTGGATCGAGTAATAATAACCACTGGACTCCTGGCGTATAAATAAACCACTTACCCATGCCGCCAAACATTGTCATGAGAAAAATAATTTTCAGGGTTGATAATTTACCAATTTTTCTCGATAACCAAGATACGATCGGAATATATATCGCTGCAATTACCGCATAACCCACTGACAATACACCTTTCCAAATGGCACCTTCAGCAATATCCCCATCAAACATGTAATAAACTAAAACATAAAAGTCCATTTTAGCGGCATAAGCGACAAGTCCTACTTGCATAAAAACAATGACAAAAACTAACTTCATCAAAGGCACTTTACTGATGGTATTTATACTATCAACAAGGGAAGTCTTTTTAATGGAAGGTTTGTCATTATCAGCCATGTGCTCTGTTACAAAAAGCGCCGGTAGCATGCCTATGACGCCAAAAACAACAATGGCGACAAGCCACCCCACCACTTTTATGCCAACAAAAACACTACTAAACAGTGCAAGTGAAGCAAGCGGAAATAACCATTGAATGGCCAATGAAGCTAATTTTATAAAATAGGTATTTATTTCCATCACTTTAATGCGCTTATTAACATCCAAGGTGATTTCGTAAGATAATGACGTCAATGGTACACTGTAGAAAGTGCTAGATAGATAGAAGAGTAGTGAAATAATGAAAAAATAGAGCAACTGTAAGTCCGTAGACCACTGTTCAGGCACCATCCACATCAAGCCAAAAAGTATGGCGCTTAACCACGAAGAAATAAAAAGAAAGGGACGACGACGGCCAAATCGACTGTGAAAATTGTCAGATAGGTGCCCAACCCATGGCCCCAAGAATGCAGACAGAATAATGGGTATCGTTAAAGCAATACTAAATAAGAAAGGATCAACGCCTAGGGTCATTTGATAAAACGGAATAGCTAAAGATTCACACGCTTTATCTAAAAACAATAAACAGAAAAACCCGCTCCCTAAAGCGATTTTTTGAGAAAAGGTCGGGTTAGCCACTCGTTAGCTACACTTATTTGCAGTCAAAAGATTTAACTGAATCTCGTTCAACCAAGTGTGGCATAAATAAATGTGTACGGCCTGATGACTTTTCACTGTCAGATAACTCTATCGCTAAATTAGCCGCATAACTCGCCATTTGTATAATAGGGTAATGCATGGTCGTTAGTTCAGGAAGACAAGCAACTGAAAGAATCAAATCATCATAACCGACAACAGACACATCTTCAGGTACACGTATGCCTCTAGCATGCAATTCATGAATAACACCAATTGCCATCTTATCGTTATAAGATATGACAGCGCTAAAGCGCTTTCCTTGGTCTAATAAATTAGCAATCGCCTCTTTACCACCATCAATATCTCCAACAGTTCCGTAACCGATCAACGAGTTATCTAATTGAAGATTGGCATTGTTAATGGCAATTCTATAACCATCTAAACGTACTTGGGCATCAGGGTTCACGTTTTTTCGAGTAACAACGGCAATTTCTTTATGGCCATTATTAACGAGATAACGAGCAATTTCTTGGGCTCCGGTGTTGTTATCTAACCAAACACATCGATGCGAAATTTTTGAAATTAAGCGATTAATAAAAACTAAACCGGGGATTTTTTCAGCTAACTCACATAACGTTTCATCATTACAGTGAACACTATGGAAAACAATTGCGCCACAACGATGCTGAACTAGCAAATCTATCGCATCTAATTCGGCTTGTTCACTGCCGAACGCGTTGATAATTAATAGTCGGTAGTTATTTTCTTTGATTGCTTCTTCTGCACCACACGCTAATGAGCCAAAAAATGGCAGAGATACTTTTGGAATAACAACACCAACCGAATTAGATTTTTTACTGACTAATGCCTGGGCATTAATATTTGGGCGATAACCTAATTCATCAATAACTTTTTGTACTTTTGTTCGACATACTTTGCCTACTTTTCCTTGTTTACGTACAACACGAGAGACGGTAGAGGTTGAAACACCGGCAACCCGGGCAACGTCTTTAATTGTAACCATTATTTACTTCCCTTCCATTTCATTTCATTAATTTTGTCCATAAAGTAAGTAATCACGAGGGACAATAAGCAGGACAACGTTACCATCTTCCCCCCCTTGTGACTACTATTTTAGTTATTAATTTATAAGTAGGTAGCTTTTATTGTATAGATAATTGAATGACGGTTAAGGATAGAGGAGCCAAATGACTTAACACTTTACTTCTATCAAACTGAACAAGCTTTTGAGTGCCATCATCATCTTGACTTATTGTTGGGTATTCATCTTCCGGATCAAGGCCGGTATACAGCCAGCGTTTATAGTTATTTGAAGGTAAATAGTTAGCCAAATTGACTTCAATCGGTTCAGCTTGGTCATTTTTATTTAAAAACATTAGTGATAAGTTACCGTTTTCATTATCAATTGTTGCATAAGCTCTAACAAAACCGTGTTTTTCTTTAACGGAAATAATGTTGTTAAAAGTATGGTTGTTAATTAATTTAATGACATGTCCAATAGGTGTTAGGCTGTTTTCTAATGTATTGTTAAGTGAATTTTCAATATTTCCATGAAAACCGCCAAATTCACCTTGCCAAGATGTATGCGTATTCCAATGCACCATATGAGTGACATTTTTATGTTTGTAAGTGGCTAAGGTTAACTCTGCAAATAGCAGTGATTTCCATAAATCATTCCCGTGATTTTTGTACTTATCAACTTCTGTGACAAATTGGGTCGCTATTGATTTTTTTCTCTTTTTTCGAGAAACGTCAGGATAGTCAGCTCCTGTAATGCCATACTCTGTGATAATTAATGGAATATTTTTGTGATTTTTACTGTTATCAGCATATGTTTGTAATTTATCAATCTTGCTGGTTAGCTTGCCGGAAAAATCACGCCAAGATTGATATGACTTAGTCCATTTTCTACCAAATAAATACTGATGAGGAGATAAAAAATCAATATACTGAGCAATATTATCGTTCGCTAATGCTTCTTCAATCCAATCTTTTCGACCATCTTCGCCAAAGCCGATTTCTATTGACGGGTCAACCGCTTTCATTGCTTTGGCAACCTCTATATAGTGTTTAAAATAAGTTGCCTTGTCTGTATGGCTAGCCACTTCGTTACCCAATTGCCAATATTTCACTTTATGACCACGAGTAATATTTGCGTACCTCACCCACTCTACTGCGTGGGTTTTAAGATCATCAAACGTAACCACTGTATCTCGATAGTGTTTTTCATCATAAGCTAACATATTGACCATTATCAAGGGTTCAATGTTGAGCTCATTGACGTATTCCATAAACTCATCAAAATCGAGCGCTTTGGTAAAATAGCCTTCATCATTTACTGCCCATTTTTGTCTGCCAGGTGCAGCTTTCATTGAGGCGACTCGGGGGGTTAAACTTTTTATGCCGTCGTTAAATGGGGCATCGGTAAATAAGTAATTATCACCAAGGTGACCATATGGAAATCGTAATAAACCTAAATTCATTTCCTTAATACGCTGTTTCATTGAAACTTTACGTGGCCATTTTTTATCAGATGACATTAAAAAGTTTACATTTTCACCAATGAGTGGGGCTTTTAAGGTTTTGAAAATTTTAGAGGGGTCAATGGTGATAACTTCTTTGGCAGAAGCTTTGGTTATCAAAGTAGAAATGATAACCAAAGTTACAATACTGGTAAATATTGATTTTTTATTGAACATAGCGTTTAACCCATCTCGTCATATACAGCTTTAACGACAATTATAACCAATTATGATTTAATCTAAATGCCCAATAAGAAATATTATTTCAAGCTCTATATTCAGTAAATTCCTTTGGAAGCGTCACAGCAATAGTTTTATTGTACACTATTTAGTACAACGGTCTTCCATTTATCAATCCAATCATTTGTATGTATTTTCGCTCTTAGTTGTAAAATAGGATCCAAGCCTTCTCTTGACCAACGCATATGTTGTTGTCCTTTACATCGTTGATTTATTAAACTTTCTACTGTCGACTCGGCTAAGTTGCTGGTAAACACCAAACCCTTCACTTTCCTTGCTCGATAATCAACAATTCGATTTAAGTTATTGTCGATATAAGTGCTAAACTTTTTTAGTTTATCCTTTGATTTTGAAAGCTTAGTAGAATTGATGAGCTGCTTTAACCTGAAGAGTGCTGCTTCAGTATTTCCTCTCCATAGGTGCCATTTTACTCTTAAAAATTTATTTTTTAACTTTTCGGGTAATGCAATATTCTGCATTTTCATGGTGATATGAAACCAATCTAATATGCAGGTCATCCCCGCACACAACGGCCGCAGTGACTCAACGACTTGCCAACAATTTGCAGCACCATCACATAATGCTGTTATATAGGTATTGGGCGTTAAGCCTTGTCTTAATGCGGCAACGATCGTGTTCTTTATCATT
>JABSOJ010000408.1 GCA_013216005.1 Alteromonadaceae bacterium
TGATCAATAATCTGGGCTAAATTAATGTCTTTGCAAAACCCTGCTACGAGACCATGGTGCTCTAATGATTTTGTACTAAATGGATAAGACATATTTTTTACTCTTTCAAAAGAGAGTAATAGATCAAGAACGAGGATCGCTGTCAAGTACTTTTCATTTAAAATCAAAGTGTTAACATGTTTATGGGTAGTGTTTTATATATGCAACATTAGTTTAATAAAATTATAATTGGTTATTTAAGTGCGGAACGACAGATTCCATTTGAAGGAACAACAATTATCTACAACAGAGCCTACCGAATATAGATCTTCGGGTAAACTTTTAGCTTTACTACTGAAGATCAGTCGAAAGTTTTCAACACTTTTATGTTGAAGACCACTTTCAACTTTTTCAAGTTTTAATAAATTTGTGCCAGTTTCAGAGCGTACTAGAAATGAATCACCAATTTGATATTTTTTTCCTCTTGAGAGACTTTGTTAAAACTAAAAATTTAAACTGAGCTATTCAAACCTAAGCTTTTCAAACCTAAGCTTTTCAAAACTAAGCTTTTCAAACCTAAGCTTTTCAAAACTAAGCTTTTCAAACCTAAGGTTTTCAAAACTAATATTTTCAAAACCAAGGTGTTCAAAACTGGGCTTTTCAAACAAATGCTTCAAATAGCAAATAGCCTGCAGCACCGGTCATCATTGCAGCCATTATCCATTTACTGGCATTTAACCAGGGACCGGAGCGGGGTAATGCAGATAAAAAACCACTGAAACTTCCTGCAAGTATCAGTAATGCACTCATGCCAAATGCAAAAACAAACATTAACAGTGCCGCCCAATACGGATCTCCTTCACCGGCGACATACATCAACAACATGCCCAGCACAGGCGAAGTGCAAGGGGCCATTACCAAACCGGATAAACAGCCCGCAATAAAAACATTCAGCGGTGCTGATACAGTTTTAAATTGGCTCGCGATTACTGGCGTTGGACGCTTTATCCAGCCCAATATCCACATCGCCATCAGTAAGCAGAACAGTGCGACTAAAGTTAGTGTCCCTGGATGCCTCGCTATTGATCCAAATAACTGTCCTGTACTTGCCGCTAACAACCCTAGCGCGGCATAAACCAACGCCAGACCCAAGACATAAATTAAGGAGTACCAAAAGCCTTGTTTCCGATTTTTTGCCATATTACCGACCACTGAAACCGTGATCGGTAACATGGGATAAATGCATGGGGTAATACTGGTTAATAAGCCAGTTGCAAAAATAACAGCAACGATAAAAAATGATTGTTGACCGTCGATTAACGCCGATTGAATAATTGTTTCCATCTCTATTTCCGTGCCTGTTTTCATCATTTAAATTTGATGAAGTTGTTCGATGACTACGTTATACCCGAGAACGGAAGATGTGTTATCAAAACCAGATAAAATGGAAATAAAATCGATCTAAAATCTTTATGAATTTTTTATTTTTTACGTTAAAACAATCAGTTAAGAAAACTACAAAAATAAGATTATGATGTGGTTTCTGATCACTTTCACGTAGAATAAACCTTTAATCACTTGCGTATTTTGTCGAGAACAATGTCTAATTATCAGTTTGCCCAATTTATTTTTGATACCAGTAGTGGCTGTCTCACTCGCCACCAGCACACAAATGAAACAAACGATAATCAATTAGAACAAGCAATACAGCTACGGCACAAAGTTGCAAACCTGCTTACCTATTTAATAGAGCACAATGATCGCATCATCAGTAAAGACGAACTGCTAAGTGAATTATGGGAACATGGTGATTATCGGGAAAACTCCCTAACACAAAGTATCCGTGAATTAAGAACCGCTCTGGGCGACAAAGCTAAAAATTCTACCTTTATAAAAACCTATCCTCAGCGGGGATATCAATGGATATGTCAGCTTGATGAAAAACAATACACAGTGCCTGAATTAACTTCAGAACAACTTGAAGTATCAGCTTCTTCCCAGAACAACAATATTCAAAATGATATAAATAGGAAAGCTAATACCAATACCAAAACCAAAACTAATAAAAACGAAAATAAACCTGTAGAAAGCATTAACAATTATTCAGGCAATAACAAACCAAATAAACAACGTTTTAGAGTCACTCTTCTCACTACTGTGTTAATTCTGTTAGCGGGCATTATGATCTGGTTTAACTTGAATTCCAGCACAGAGAAGCAACAAAAAAATGAAGGTCAGAAAGGAATATTAAACAGCACTCAATCTCTGTTGGTATTGCCTTTTGTCAATGCAACGGGTGATCCCAGTATGGCCTGGTTAGAACTTGGTTTAGCCGATATGCTTGCTGTCGATATTCAGCGCAACGTTCAATTACAAAACAGACAATTAAAAAACAACCAATTAAAAAATAACCAGTTACAAAGCAGACAGTTACAAAATAAGCAGCTAAAAAATAGCCAGTTACCAAGCAATATTACAAAAAACAAACCACTACAAGTTACCCCGCCAGCCATAGCTAATGCCTTGCTGCTAGATGCCCAATTACAATGGCCGACATTACCAGTGCATATTCGTAGCTTATTACGGGAAAACAAATTACAAGCAGCACTTTTTGCCAGTGTACGACTACACAAAGAACAACAAGTACTCGATTTCCAGATTATTTATGTCAATGGTAAAACAAAACAAGGGAGTATCAGTTATCCTTCACTTCCTGGAGCGGTAAATTCTATTAGTCAGCAATTATTGTATCTACTGCAACCTGATCATAAAAATCACACCTTAACAGCAATGAAAACAGCAAAGAAAATCCCATTGCAGCTCAAGCATTAGCTAAAGGCATGCAGGCGTTGCAACAAACAGGCCCTGTGGATGCAAAGAAATATTTTCAAGCGTCTTTATTGCTTGAAGAGTCCAACCATTGGGCACGTGCTTATCTTGCCCGCAGTCTTTATTCGCTGGGTGAATGGCAAAATGCCGAACAAGTATTTAATGCAATTCCAACAGAAATTACCACCACAGATGTTAGTTTAGGTGCCTTTATTCAATACTGGCGCAGCGAATTAGCCTATCGTCGTGGCGATAATGATGTTAACGAACAGATTAATAGTGCAATCAAAAAAGCCGAGGCAACTACCGACACTAAATTAATGGCACTGAGTTATCGACTAAAAGCTAAAATAGCCTGGCAACAAATGGATTGGCCTGCACACCAAACATGGTCAACAAAAGCATAGCAGTTATTTGGACTTAATAGTGAACTGAGTATTGAAGCCGATAAATTATTTTACCTTGGCAATCCAACTAATGCTGGATTAGAAAAAAATCCCGACAACAATCTGAAGAAAAATCAGCAACGTTTACTCAAAGCATTAAATTTTTATCAGCAACTGGATGATAAAAATATGATCGCGGCAAGTCAATTTGCCATTGCACAGAATTACACTTTTGATCTAAAAACCCGTGAACTTTCCTTAAAGCAAGCCTTAAACTTATATAAACAACTTCAACAATATTACGAGTTAGCACAAACACTCAACTACGCCGGTTTCTATCAAATGCAGTTACACGATGGCATTGCGGCAAGTGAGTATTTCCAACAAGCAAAAAATATATACCCACGCTACTTCATTTTGCAGGATTGAATGTTTGAAAGTTGTCATTAATCCTGCTGTTTAAAGCATCGGCTATTGAAGGTAAAGTTATCTCAAAAAAATTATCAATTTGCTGTCGAAATTCTTTGGTTGTTGCAAAATATCTATTATTTCGAGCATACTCATTTAACACCTTCCAAAGTCGTTCTATAGGGTTTAAATTAGGGCTGTAAGGGGGTAAGTAGTGCAGCAAAATATTAA
>JABSOJ010000409.1 GCA_013216005.1 Alteromonadaceae bacterium
CACACAAATACATGGCTACATTTTATGACTTTTAAAGTCCATTTAAATCAATACCTTAAATGTGCGGAATGTAGGCTAGAACATCTGGTAAAGCCGTAACTGTAGGGTACGACAAAACCAACCCATATTGTGTTAGTACTCGGCCTGTTGCTCATGCGCTTGCGTTTTAATTTATATCAATAATAGAATTCGTCAGGGTTACCTATTAGTAATCTCCGGTAAATTCAGTATGCGTGAGTCTTTGTGATTATTTCAACAAGTAAAATATTGTGCATGATCCTTCCATTACTGCAGATCATTAATATGTGTCTATAAATTACGTCAATAGGTATAAATATCCACAATCACATATACGAATTAAAGCGAGGTATTCTGTTAATTTGCTGGAGGCCACTGTTCTTGATTTTCGCCTCAGTAATTTTTTAGTACCAAACTTATTTCAGTTCTTAGCCACTATAGTGATTATTTAACAAGTCTCTGGCTATGCCAAAACAGGCTGTTTAATTCGTTATGGCTATAAAGCTGGGTAAAGTGATGGTTTAATCAGGTCTTGCCTTGTAACTCTAGATATAAAGGTAAATACCAAGTCTTTCAACTTTATTGGCTCTTACTTTCAGTAGAAATTTGCAAATTGTTTCTGATATATTTAGATGGTAATATGCCTGGCTTATTAACTCTGTTCTTTAGTTATATTATTTAAAATCAAAAACTTACAGAGTAACGTTTATGGTGTTTATTTTTTAAGGATGTTTTGTATGAAAGTTGTGGTTTTTATTTTTATACCTAGGAAATCCCTCTTGGAGCCCTTTATTCATAAGGGATTAAGCTATAACATATTTGCAACTGGCTAGATGGTTTGGGTTTTTGTTCTTATCTTGGGTTGTTGTCTTTAGAGGAACCAATAACAAAGGTTTATTCCAGTCACTGCCCTTCAGAAGAAAAGCACTCTTAAACGGGGAGTGATCTAATTCAATTGGAAAGCTTGCAGTTACGAAATATTCAGAATTGTGTCTATCCACTGATATATTGACTTGCATCTCATATTTATTACTCCAGGCAATTCTATCTTCATCTGATATATGACAGGAATTAGCATGACTTAAATGACAGAAAATGAATAAGCTAAAAAACAAGAAAAAATATTTCACGAAATATTCCAATCCAAAATTTACCAACTTTCGTTTATCGCTCTATCGATGACATTAAACTTTTCAGGTGGCTAGGTCAACAAAGCGAACTAAAAAGTCCTTTGGATAAAATAACCGAACAAGAATTTAACTTACTAAATTCAATTAAGAAGAATGGGGTCAGACCAATGTAACAAATTGATTCGTCTATATTTAATACAAAAAACATGTAACTTTAATAGTTTAAACGTATGTTTTTGGCTTATAAATGGATATTGTAAGATGAATTATTCTCTCTGACTAAAGACAATTAGCCATCACTTTAACTTTCTTGCATGAATTATGAAACATCTACTTGTTTTTGTGTAGATGTTTCTTGTTTGATGCTGTATTGTGAAATATCTGAGATGGAGAAAGTAATGACTTTTATTGCAAGAAAAGAAGAATTAAACAAACTCAATAATGAATATTCAAAAAAATACTCGTCTTTTGTGGCCGTCTATGGAAGAAGACGCATCGGAAAGACAGTGCTTATAGATAACTTCATCACCAATAGAAAATGCTTATCTTTCAGTGTTACAGGAGCATACAGTGCGACATTAAAATCCCATTTAAACAATTTTGCCAATAAATTATCCTTAAGTTTCGGGGGTGATTACACTTTTTCTTCATGGGATGAAGCATTCCTTGCGTTAAAAGACAATATCAGCCAATTAAAAACAGAGCCTAACCAAAAGATCACTATTTTCATCGACGAACTTCCATGGTTAGCCGAAATGAGAAACAATGGATTTAAAAGTGCATTATCTTTATTTTGGAATGACTTTGCATCCAAAAGGAAAGACATATTTCTAATAGTATGCGGAAGCGCAACATCTTGGATCATAAACCATATAATAGAAGATGAAGGTTCTTTGTCAAACAGAGTGACAGCAATCATACACCTGAATGCTTTTACTATAAAAGAAACAAAGGAATATCTAATTAGCCTAGGGCATAAAGGATTAAGTAATAAAGCTATCGTAGACTACTATATGGCTCTAGGTGGTGTAGCTCACTACCTAAAGCTATTAGAACCAAAATATTCTTTCACGCAAAACATGCAACAATTGTTTTTCAATCAAAACGGCGTGCTCAGAACCGAATATAATCACTTGTTTAGAAGCTTGTTTAAGAAGCACAAAACACACGAAATAATAGTAAAACACCTATCTGAAACTTGGAACGGATTCAGCTTATCAGCGTTAGGAAGTAAAAGGAATTTACAAATTGGCGCTACATTATCTGGCGCACTAACAGAATTAGAAGAGTCTGGGTTCATTGTGAAACGATTTAAATATGGGCAAAACAAAAGAGATGCCTTATACAGCCTTAGCGATCCTTTCATCTATTTTTACACCAAGTGGGTGCTTGGCACATCTTTAGTGACAATACAGCAAAATACAAACTACTTTTTAAAACTGTATAAAGCTCAACCTTATAAAATTTGGAGCGGGTATTCTTTTGAAAATGTTTGTCATAACCATATTCTAGAAATTAAACAAGCGCTAGGGATCAGCAATGTAATAACTACCAACCATTATTGGAAAGCACAGCAAAAAGACAAGAGTAAAGACGGTGCTCAGATAGACATATTATTAGTAAGAGATGATGACGTTATTGATATAATAGAGTGTAAATTCTACAGTGAAATCTTTGTGATAGACAAAGCCTACTCAAAAAAATTACAAAACAAAGAAAACTTGTTCCTTGATAGTTCAGCATACAAAGGCTCGACAAATATTATTTTAATGACAATACATGGCGTTGAACATAATAATCACTATAGAGATACCGTCACAAATGACATAACAATAGATAGCCTTTTTTGATGGCCTGTTTTTGATGACCTTTTTGTGATGATCTTTTTGCGATAATACAAATATTAACGATTAAATCAAAATGATAAGCATTGAACTTGAAGCCCCTGAGTTAATTCAGGGGTTCAAAAACAACTTTGGCACAATAAATTCTAACTCACTATGTGCCCCACAGTGAGTTAGTAATTTTCGACCATCTTCATAGCCCTAATACGCATCAAACTGTCAAAATTGCTTTTTACTATTTTCCTTGAGAACCATTATTCATAACGTAATATGAGAGATGGTCTGGTACTAGCGATCTTAAAAGCAAGGCTTGCCACTGTAAGCCAGGTAATTATCGCGATACCAACGGCTGCTACAATGTATACCCAAAGCGCTTGCTCGATGCGTTCATTGAAATTGGCCAGCCACTCTCCAACTAACCAGTAGGTAACGGGATAAGCAATGGCTACGCTGATTGCCACCAATAACAAAAATTCCTTTGCCAGCAGATTTACAATGCTTAACCGCAATGCACCAAGCACTTTGCGCATTGCAACTTCTTTTTGGCGACGCAAGGTTGCAAAAGATGCCAAGCCAAAGGTACCCAGGCAAGTTAAGAAAATAGTGAGTAGACTAAAGAGTGTCACCAGTTGTAAGGCACTGTGTTCGTTTTTATGGGCGTTGGCATAATCTTCTGTTAGTTGACTTATTTGTACATCGCTTAAATGCAACTCTTCGCTTATTATCTGTTGCACTTGCCTGCTAAGCGTAGCCATGTCTGCATGGAATCGTCATAACTTTAGTTTTAAGTGGTTATAATCTATACTATGGTGACATGAACTTGATTGAGTGAATTTAAAA
>JABSOJ010000410.1 GCA_013216005.1 Alteromonadaceae bacterium
CGACAATAAAACCAATAGCACTGATTGGTTTACTAGGATTGGCTAAGTCATGTTTGATGTCTTCGTGGCTTAAATCTAATGAGCCGTCAGATGACAAGCAATAGCCTTTTTCTGTGATGGTAAGCGTAACAAGCTTAGTACTTGCGGCAGACATACGGGCAATAACTTCATCAGATTGCTTGTTGGCGACCAAAATTTCTTTTACTGCGCCAATAACTTGATAACGTGTATTTTGGTCTAAAACAGCCAGCGTATATAAGTAGTCCTGCTGTTGTAATATTTCTTGCGCGGTAGCGCTACGAAGTGATACGCCACAAATACCCCAATTTCCGCCTGATAAATTCATTGCATTTTCGGTATACACCGCTTGATGCGCACGGTGAAAAGCCCCAGGGCCTAGATGAACAATGCCTATCTCGGTGTTTTCTCTATCGTACTTTGGGGTGACAATAGTTGCTATCTTTGTGATTTTCGTTAAATTTTCTTGAGACAGTAGTTTTTGAGATGATTTATTCTGTGATAAGGTCATGTTGTTCACTTTTGTTATTGTTCTGTGGAGTTGAGCATGCTGTTTAGGTTTTCTTTTAACGTCGCGAGTTGTGTAGATTGAAGAACACCACCTTTAATCGTTAATACTTGGCTGGCTGCTCTTGCAGCAAACTTTATTGCATTTTTTGGTGTCAGTCCGGTTAATCGTCCCCCAATGTAGCCACCATTAAAGGTATCGCCTGCGCCTGTAGTATCAACAACAACTCGTGATGGAGTGATCTTGATATTTTCAAGATCTTGGTCAGTGATTAATAAACAATTTTTAGGGCCATTTTTAATCACTATTTCATTGGCTTCAATAGTGCTTAATCGTTTAGCCACTTCGTCAACTGAGCTTACAGAAAAAAGACTTTCTTCTTCTTCATACCCAGGTAAGTAAATATCAACAACCGATAGAATATCAGTTATTGCTTGAATTGCTGTGCTTATGTTTGGCCAGAGTTTAGGGCGGTAATTGGGATCAAAAATAACTTTACCACCTTGTTCCCGATAATCGGCAAGAAACCCTTTAAACATCACTCGATACGGCTCACTCATGAGCGCAAGGGTAATGCCGGATAAATAGATATAATTGTGATTTTCAATTTGCTTTAACAAGGGTAGCAATATGTCTTCATTATTGAATAAAGCTTTTGCTGCAGAATCACTACGCCAATAGTCAAAGAAACGCTCACCAGTCGCATCATTGCTTATCATGTAAAGACCAGGTGATTTGTTTATCATCCCTTTCGGCTCTAGTAAATGGACGTTTCGTTGCCGTGCATCCTGGCGAATTAACTCTGCAGATTGCCCTTCACCTAAACTGGTAATATAGGTGGTGTTAATGTCAAGTCCGGCAAGCGTGCAGGCCGAGTTATAAGTATCACCAGAGATCCCTAGCGTAAAAGTTCTTCCACTTAAGGGAGATAGCTCAATCAATACTTCTCCAATGATAGCAATATCCGTCATATGCACCTCTATACAGTATTTAAAAATGGTTAGCTTATTTTATATATCACAGCTAAAGTCGTTCTAAAAAATAAAATATTTAGCTATATAATAAACGAAAACCAACCTACCTTACCAGTTTATTTTGTTTGTTATTTTAAATATGATCATACTTACATTAAAATTGAATCATTGTATTTCCCGTTACTTATATGAGTATTGTATTGTTTGTGTTTATTTTCATACGTTTATTTTTAAAGTTGCAATGTGGTTTTGATAATATTTAACTTATTTGAAAACTATTTCTGTTTAAAGGTTATTGGACTAACCAATAGTTCATCTGCTATATTCGACTGTAATCATTATTACAGAAAGTAATTTATCAAGAACTCAGTCGACATTCCCTCGATAAAATCGAAGGATAAATTAGTATTTGGTAAGATACATTGGTAATTTGGAAAAAGGTAAGTTGGAATAAAATATTTATGATAAAAAAACTAGTTTTACATCCCGACAGATTGTTTTCATCAGATGAAAATATTCGTAAAGTTGCGCGGGCTTTGTACCAGACGGTCAAAGATTTACCTATTATCAGTCCCCATGGTCATACCGACCCTTCGTGGTTTTCCCAAAATCAATCTTTTGAAAATGCGACAGAATTGCTGATTAAACCGGATCATTATGTATTCCGCATGTTATATAGTCAGGGCATCCCTTTAGAAAGTTTAGGTTTTGCCACTTCAGGTATTTCTACCTCTGATGTTCAGGATGTTGAAACCGATAGTCGTAAAATTTGGCATGTTTTAGCTAAGAATTATTATCTCTATCGCGGCACACCATCAAGAATGTGGCTCGATACCGTGTTTGTGGAAGTTTTTGGCTTTGATGTTGTCTTGTGTGAGGAAACTGCCGATCATTATTACGATACAATTAATGCCGCGCTAGCAACCGATGCTTTTAAGCCACGTGCGTTGTTTGAGCGCTTTAACATTGAATTGATTTCGACCACAGAATCACCATTAGACTCACTTGAACATCATAAAGTGATTAATGACAGTGACTGGAGTGGGCGAGTCATTTCAGCCTATCGTCCCGATCCGGTTATTGATCCTGAGTTTGAAGGTTTTGTTAGTGCAGTTAAAACTTTTGGCGAACTGGCGGGTGAAGATACTTCAACATTTTCCGGCTATTTAGCCGCCCACCGTAATCGCCGAGCGTATTTCAAAGCAACAGGGGTGACCTCAACCGATCATGGCCATCCAACGGCGCAAACGGCTTACCTTCCAAAAGCTGAAATAGAAGCATTATATGCCATTGTCATCTCGGGTAATGCAACAGCCGTGCAGGCAGAATTATTTCGTGCCCATATGTTAACGGAAATGGCGGGCATGAGTATTGAAGATGGCTTAGTTATGCAATTACACCCAGGCGTTTCCCGTAACCATAATCAAGACATTTTCAACCGTTTTGGCCGTGATAAAGGCGCTGATATTCCCCTGAAAACCAGTTATGTTGAACAATTAAAGCCGTTGCTTGACATGTACGGGACTAACCCTGAGTTAACGCTTATTTTGTTTACCTTAGATGAAACCAGTTATAGCCGAGAACTAGCACCATTAGCAGGGCATTATCCTTGTTTGCGTCTCGGTCCACCGTGGTGGTTTCATGACAGCCCTGAGGGTATGCGTCGGTTCCGTCAGCAAATGACTGAAACTGCGGGATTTTATAATACAGTCGGTTTTAATGATGATACCCGTGCCTTTTTATCTATACCTGCCCGTCATGATGTGGCGAGAAGAATGGATTGTAACTGGCTTGCTGAGTTAGTTTGTGATCATCGATTAGAGCTTGATGAAGCAGAAGAACTTGCGGTTGAGCTTGCTTATACGTTAGCAAAAAAAGCTTATAAATTATCATAATATTAGAATAAAAGGGGCTTTATAATGCGTGAAGCTTGGAGATGGTTTGGTCCAAATGATCCGGTGACAATTCAGGATATTAGGCAAACTGGCGCGACTGATATAGTTAGTGCTTTACACTCAATTCCTACTGGTGAAGTTTGGCCTTTAGAGAAAATTCGTGGGCATCAGCAATTGATTGAGCGGAATAATGAGCCAGGCTCTTTTTTGGTATGGACGGTTGTTGAAAGTATTGCTGTTCATGAAGACATCAAGTTGGGACGAGAGAACAATCAGCAATATGTTGATAGTTGGATAGCATCAATGGAAAATTTAGCCAAATGCGGTATTAAAACCATTTGTTATAATTTTATGCCTGTCATTGATTGGACCCGCACTGATTTAGAATTTCAACTGCCTAATGGTGCTTATGCCCTTAGGTTTGATC
>JABSOJ010000411.1 GCA_013216005.1 Alteromonadaceae bacterium
CATATTTCTTAAATTTAGCTATAAATCCTTTGAATTTAGTATAACTTAATTACTGGTTATTTTTCAACCAACATTTTAGATCGTAGATAAACAAAGGGCTATAATTGGGATTTCCTAGGTGTAAGAACAAAAACCATAATCTGCTAGTCAATTGCAAACATGCCAAGAAAACCTTCTAAAATACCACTTGCTAGTTAATCATTAATATCAAAACCCCTTTAAAACAAAGGGCTTCAATAGGGATTTCCTAGGTATAATAAAATTACCGCACAAAATCAAGTCCTGCTAAATGACCACTTTTTTAGCCGTTGTTTTGGTTTTTGCTACTCTCTTACCGACCTTCTTGGCGGCTTTTTCTAATGATTCGGCTTCCGCGCGGGCGGCTTTAAAGCGCTCCAGCAGTTTGTCTGCGGGTTCGTCGCTTGGGTCTTGCGGAACTAATTGCCCCTTGAAGGCTTTGGCTAATATTGATTGGGTTAAGTTATCGACCCGCTGTTTAGCATTGCTGAGGTTCTTTTCCAAGGTATCGGCTAAGGCGAAGTATTGTTCGACTAGGCGGACGATTTCGGTTTGTTCTTCAATAGGAGGTACAGACAACACAAACTCCTTTACATCTCTTTGGAATAAGTGAGGTACAGCTCTGCCAGTCATTCGTTCTTGTACTAACGCTTGAATTGTGGGGCCTGATAGAAAATAAAAAAGAAATTTCGTGTTAAAAAACTTTCCTGCGCGAATGAGTAATAAAGAAGAGTTAATTGATGATTTTTCTTCTAACCCTCTAACAATTCCAATTTTTCCAATACCAGCACCATCCTTACAAAGAAGAATATCTTCATTTTTAAGCATAATTTCAGGACTTTCTAAATACCTTTCTTCTGATATATGAAAAGATTTATCTAAGTCCACGTACTGACCATAATTTAATCCATGCACAGATAAAAATAATGGTCCTTCTTCAGTATATTCTGAAGCTTTCAATCCCTTCCAGCCAATCCGAGCAGAAATATATACTAACCCTTCCAAAACTTCAGGTATCCACCCATTAGGAAGATTTTCATTGTCCGTTTTGGGAGTCACTGGAGCAATATATTTTTTCTTCCAGGTATCATTCTTGGGTAGCTTATCCTTTTCTTTATATTTCCTTAGTTTTTCTTCTATCCAAGTATCATAACGGTATTGCTCCACTTGAACATGAAAATCATCATCCGAAATTTGGGTTTTGTTTTCCCCTCGCCATTGCTCGGTGAGTTTACCAGAGACGGCGGCGGCAAGGACGGATTGGCGGAAGCGTTTGATAATCTCGGGTAAGTTGTTGAGGCGTTGTTGAATGGTATCGACCTGCGCCAATAAGCTGTCGAGCTTTTCAACAATTCGCTTTTGTTCGGCGAGCGGGGCTAACGGAATCTGTAGCTCTTTTAATTTAGTCCCGTTTACACTTGGTTGTCCTATGCCTGAACTAAATTCAGTAATTTGATTCCAATACTTCGGACTATTGAAAAAATGAGCCATGTATCGAATATTTGATCCTTCAAAACAGCGCACTCTTATAAGATAAGATGCATACACTGAATTCGGTACATCTCCATTTACAAGATAACTTTTACCAACAGTAGCCCCTGTTCTAGCAAACAATAAATCGTCCTTTTCCACTTTATATTGAGGTAGTTTGATTTCATCAATTTGACAAAAAGGGACTGTACTCCAATTAACTTGATTGTTTTGGATATCAGTAATTCTTAATAAATGAGGTCCTATCTTTTCTTGTGATGAACTTGCTGTATATCCATAAGACACATCTGAAGAAATAACTTTGAGTTGAGTATTATTCCATCCACTCGGTAATTCATTTACAACTTGTTGAGCCATTACTCACTACCCTCAAGCACTATTCTCTCCAGCCCAAACTCTTCTGCCAATAACGCCACTTGCCCTTCAGCTTGTTCAATGGCACCTAAATCAATCATCAATTGATTCATTTCGCGCAGCGCTTCAGTAAGTTCAGTCATCGCCTCGGTGGCTAATACTTCGGGCTCAGGCAAATTAGCAGCATCGGTAATCGAGTTATCTTTTAGCCAGGTAATATCTAAGCTGTCGCCTTTATCTTTGATGTACTGGCGAGAGAATTTACGCCAACGAGAATTTTCGTGCGTTTCTTCAGTATCATCTTCTGAAGTACAGCCTAAGACTTGATATATACCTTCTTCGCGTTTGCTTTGACCGTTAGCATCATCGCCATAAGCGGCAATAAAACTTTCAAGGTATTTCTCAGTAAACGGGCTAAGTTTACCAAAGGTTTGCATATTGGTGCGTAAATCATACACCCAAGTATCTGTGGTACAGTCTTTATCTTGATTTGGGTTTTCAGGCGTGCCTTTTTGGAAAAACAACACATTGGTTTTTACACCCGCTGCGTAGAATATACCAGTTGGCAAACGCAAAATGGTGTGCAAATTACATTTATTCATTAAGTCGACACGAATTGAGCCGCCAACGCCGGCTTCAAATAAAACGTTATCGGGAATAACCACGGCAGCACGACCGCCTGGCTCAAGAGAATTGTAAATATGCTGCATAAAACAGAGTTGTTTATTATACGTTGGATAAACAAAAGTGCGGGTAATATTAGTGCTAGAGGCACTGCCAAAGGGCGGGTTAGTTAAAATAACATTGGCTTTAGGTAAGTTTTCACCGTCGTTACCTAAGGTATTACCTAAACGAATGGCGCCACCGACGTCTTCGTTACCCTCAATATCATGTAACAAACAGTTCATTAACGCTAAACGGCGAGTTTCAGGCACCAGTTCAAGACCAACAAAGGCGCGTTTCATTTGAAACTCCTGGCCGTCGTCGTCTAAGTCATCTAAATCATTGGTTTGGCTTTTAATGTATTTGTCGGCAGCAATTAAAAAACCTGCGGTACCAGCGGCGGGATCCTGAATAATTTCACGGGGCTGTGGTTTTAACAGCTTAACCATAGTATTGATCAGTGCTCTGGGGGTAAAGTATTGACCAGCACCCGATTTGGTTTCATTGGCATTTTTTTGTAGTAGCCCTTCGTACATGTCACCAAAATCATCACGGCTCTTGGCATGGCTTTCACCTGATGAGTCAGCATTATACCAGTCAAGTTTGTCCATGGTTAATACCAATTCGGTTAGCTGGCTGGCATCGGTAATAGTGGTATTGACGTTTTGAAAAATAGCACGAACAATGGCGTGTTCGTCATTACCTAACTGTACCAACATATTGCGATAATATTGCAGTTGGTCTAAGCCAATTTTACCTATTAAATCGCCCCAAC
Source organism: Alteromonadaceae bacterium (assembly GCA_013216005.1). Lineage (GTDB taxonomy): Bacteria > Pseudomonadota > Gammaproteobacteria > Enterobacterales > Alteromonadaceae > JABSOI01. The sequence continues at coordinate 3,302 of JABSOJ010000411.1, forward strand.
GCATGCCCTCAGGCAGTAAATCAGCTTCTTGACCTGTTTCTTTAGTCATTTTTAAAAACAGTAAGGTGGCTAATTCGTTAACGTAGTTTTGGTAAGAAACACCACCATCACGCAGGGTGTCACACATTTTCCACAGTTTGGCGACTATATCATTATTATTCATATTATCTCTATTTGTTACTACGACTTTATGCAGGTTGTTGCCACATGTAGTCATTAAATTGTGCTAATACTTGATTGAGTTTGCCATCAAATACTGCTTCTAATTTGCGTTTACCACCACGGCGTTTGTAGTTACCGGTTTTAAAGGTTCAATGGCGACTTGTTCTTTTAAGCTGCTCGCCAGGCGTTCAAGCCAGCTAAGTTGCTCTTGGCTCCAGTCTTTTTGTTGTTTAATTTTTGTCAGGGCATTTTCTACCCGAACATCAAAGGGTAATGGAAGAGTCACAGCAATAGTTTTATTGTACACTATTTAGTACAACGGTCTTCCATTTATCAATCCAATCATTTGTATGTATTT
>JABSOJ010000412.1 GCA_013216005.1 Alteromonadaceae bacterium
AAAAGCGATCAGCATATATTCAACTGACCGATTTATCTACCTTTTCAAGTTATGCACTTATTGTTTGAATCTAAGAACTCCGAAACTTGAGTTATAATCATTTAGCGAATAATACTGATAATTTGGCAATAGTTTACAGATTACATGAATTACTTTTTGATGTGGCTAAAGGTTAGGAGACAATTGCAGGGGGATGGTTTGATAAAATATTATTGGTGAAATTTTATCAAATTGCTGATTACTTTAATTTTCTTTAATTTTGGTTTTGTTGGTTTTGTTATGTAGTAATTAAGAAGTAATTTCATAAATGTGGTTGTTTTAAAAGGGAAACTTCAATTTAATTAGAAGTATTGTTAGACAAGATATTTGACCACTTTTGATTATTTATTACCATTGGGTCATCCTCGCTACGATCTTGTTTCTGGACGGGCACTAATTGCTGTTAGCACTAAAACTCATCGGCACAGTTAATGTGATAGTCACACCATCAGGTTCATAATTATTACTGGCTGATATTTTAGCCTGATGGAATTCGCAAATTAGGCGGGCAATATATAAACCTAACCCTAAATGAGGTTGTTTTTGTTTGGCTCCGGATCTAACCGATACCATTGAATCAAACAGTCTGTCGGTCATTTCTTTAGGTAGCAGCGGGCCAGAATTGGAAATGGTTAAACTCAGTTCAGATTTATTGATTTTGTCTAATGAGATCACTACCTGCTGATCTTGACTAAATTCAACTGCATTGGTGATGACTTTATCAAGTAATTGTGCAATATGCTCGGGTGAGCCTAAGATCGGATAGGGTTGGTTGTCGTTATTGTTAAAGACAAAGTTAATGTTGGGGAAAATTTGTTGATAGCCTTGCAGGCAACCCGTTACTACCTGATTAAAATCAAAAGCCACTTTATCAGTTGTGTGCAACATTTGTTCTATTCGGGTTGCTTCACTCATATTTGTTAAAATAAGGTTGAGACGATTTATGCCTGATTGAGCCCGTTCAATGTAAGCATTTGCTGATTCCGGTAACGATTGCATTCCAAGATTTTCCAGCGAAGTTCTAACGATGGCAATAGGTGTTCTAAGCTCGTGAGATAAACGGGAGGACATATTCTCAAGGTAATGATTGTATTGACTCAGACGATTTACAGCAGTAGAAAAGCTACGGGATAAATCACCAATTTCATCGTTGGTGGTGGAAGCTGGCATAACATTAATACCATCTAAAAAATTTATTCTGCCATGCTCATCAATGGCTAATTCAGCTTGATTTCTCAATAACCGTATTCGTGATGAAATTCTGGAAGCGAACAGGAAAAATGCCAGCGTACCAATTGAAATAATTGCTAATATTGAGCTGAATAATTTTTCCAGCGCTCTGTTACGTAATGTTCGAATGCCATTTGTGGTTTCTTCTACAATAACAACGCCTTGAACTTTGTTATTAATAAAAATAGGGTAGGCGGCAGACAGTATCAACGCTTTTTTATCTTGAGTTAAACGCCATTGCGATTGAGCTTTTCCTGACATGGCACTTTCGATATGTTTGCCCGTTAAGTTACCGGCATCATAAAGCTGGTCAATAAAATCTTTTGAGGGTTTTGTCAGTACTTTATAATAGAGAGGTAGTAACCAGTTTTGTTCAATCTCATGCCAATAGCCTGATTTACCGCTTAAATTTTCTCGGGTATTCCATACGCCATTCGCTTGTTTAATATCTCCTGCGGTTGCTAGTACCCGGTGATGTTGATCGATTACCCAAATGCTTGAATTTGTGTAACTCATACCTTTTACAATACGTTCAATTTCAGGTGAAGGGACTAAAATTGTGCCTAAGGTATCAAAACGACTAGGATCAGCAGAGCCAACAGAAGTGAGTATTTCGCCATTTTCTTTATCAACATCGTGGATCGCAAACGCAATATTATTGCCTACTTCCGTGAGCGGAACACGTAATTCAATATTATAACCTTGTGGGGTAGCAAGCCATTGTCCCTGAATTTTTGATGCTACGACCGGGATATTGTCGCTGATGTCTGTGATCCTGTAAGCATCGAGCCATCCGCTAGTTTTATTTGAAATGATATAACGATTAAATTGTCCGTTGGGTTCGACAAAGGCTAATTCTACATGATCGTTATTTACAATACTGCGGGAATTGTCACCACGATAAATTATGTGATCGTCAACAACATTGAAAAATAAATACAAATATTTGTCGTACTTGCCAACTGTCGCAGTAAAATGCAGGCTGAGTTCATCTGCAGGTAATTTGTTTTTTATTAAGTGATTTTCTGGGTTTTTGATCTTAGTAACGTTGACCTTAGTAACGTTGTCCTTAGTTAATTTGTCCTCAGCTATTTGGTCGTCAGAAATTTTGTCATCAGTAATTTTTTCGTAGGTAATAATATCAGTTTTTAGGTTTGGCAATGTTTGGGGTAATTGATGATCATATCCGTAATAATGGGCTCTGTCGGTAAAATTAGGCCAGTCTAAATAGTGACCATCAAGCTGTATTGCCTGACGAAGTTGATAACCGTAGAGATCTTTGCCTTTTTCTACACTGGGTAAAAAACTTGCCTGATTATCGAATAAATTTGCTCTTTCATGTAACGCAGTTGCCAGTGCTCTTGCGGTACCTACTAATGTTTGTTCTTGACCATAGCGTAAATATTTTTCCATTTCCCAAACATATTGATAACCAAACCAGGGAAGGGTAAATAGAAATCCAGATAACAAAAATAGTTTACTTCTCAAGCCAAATCTTAATTGAAATTTATTCGTCATTACCGTTGTTTATCTCTGTGTTGTGTTTTCGTTGCTGCTTGAGCTGTTTTTAGGTTCGTTCCATCGATAACCCATGCCGTAAACGGTTTCAATACAATCAAATTCAGCTTCAATTCGGATGAACTTCTTTCTGATACGTTTTATATGCGAAGTGATAGTGCTGTCATCCACAAATATTTTAGAGTCTTGCATTAATTGTTGACGATTTTTAACATGGCCCGGATGTTTAACCAAGGCAAATACCATCCAGAATTCGGTGATCGTTAAATCAACTATTTGTTGATGCCAGGCTACTGTCATGCGTTGGCTGTCAATAGTAAGGGCCCCTAAATTAAATAGGTGTTCTTCCAGAGGAGGTTGATTTAAAGCATCTTGTCGGCGGAATAAGGCAGCAATTCGTGCACTTAAATGTGGCAAACTGATGTCTTTAGTTAAATAATCATCAGCGCCAATACGTAAACCAGATACCGTATCGAAATCATTATCACGAGCGGTTAAAAATATAATAGGTAAAGTTTTCGATAAACTTCTTAGCCATTGGCATAAAATAAAACCGCCATCGTATTCTTCTTCAAGGCCAATATCCAGAATGACTAAATGCGGTAATCTTAATGAAAAAGCTTCTGTTGCACTCTCTCTGTTCGCATAAGTTTGCACTTGATAGCCTTGACTACGTAATACATCCGCATAGTTTTCTCTTATCGCGGCTTCATCTTCAACTATTGCTATTCGTTTACTCATAATAAAATTGATTTGGTTCGCTGTTTTTATCGACTATATAGTATTAACTCATTGGTTGCGCTCTTTTTAGCTAAAAAAGTTAAATTGCCATATTGTTGCCACAATTGCTCTTTACCTTGCCATTTTTCGGTCGATTAACCGTCTTATTTATCGTGTTTAATTACATCATTACTTAAACATTAAACATTAAACATTAAACATTACCTAATCATTAGTTAATTAGACCAAATGACTAAATACAAGGACAAACTCCATGAACACACAAAACATGAACACACAGAA
>JABSOJ010000413.1 GCA_013216005.1 Alteromonadaceae bacterium
AGGCTCCGAGACTATTATTTTTAGCGAAGCGTTAAGAAAATAATCGGCTTGGATACCGTTATTTTACTTTACTTAATATGTCATGGAGCTTTAGGAACCTAACCGCCTTTACGAGCTGGCTATTGATTGATTTGCTGTTTTTGAAGTGGTTTTTGATTTTATGTTTTAAAAAAGTGATTTTTGAAGTGCTGATTTTTAAAGGGATGCGGAGCGCCCCCGTTTAGTAATACGGGGGTAAAGTCTTTTAAAACTTCTAACCTTTGCGATTGTTCACAAGTTGGTTTTTCTTTTATTGTTTTTGTCGCTATTAATATTAAAGTTGTCGATTTTTCCATTGTAATATATATTTATTCAAGTATTATCTTCGGGCGAAACCAAAGGGTTTGGTAATTGAGTATTATCTGTTTTTAATCTTGTGTAAAAAAACATGCAAGAAATAGGAACTGCGCCTCAATTTTTCATCAAGGGAGTTAATATGAATATTTGGGAAATTGATAAATTATTTTTATTTATTATGTTTGTTATTCCGGGGTTTGTTAGTTTAAAAGCTTATGAATTGATGTTTCCTTCTCAAATTAAAGACTCTTCCAAACAAATTATTGATGCTGTTACTTATAGCTGTATTAATTATGCGTTTTTATTTTTTATAATCCTCAAAGTAGAAAATTCACTGTTAAAAGTTGTTCATGAAAACTTTTATTTGTTGTTTTATTTTTTTGTCATGTTTATTTCTCCTATCTTAATTGTATTTTTTTGGAAATGGGTCCGACAAACTGATTTTGCTTTAAAAAATGCTCCTCATCCAACATTAAAACCGTGGGATTTTGTGTTTATGCAGAGGAAACCTTATTGGGTTAAAGTTACATTAAAAGATGGCAATGTAGTTGGTGGGATTTATTCAGGTAAATCATTTGTATCAAGCTCTCCAGCAAAGGAGCAGCTATATCTTGAAGAGAGTTGGATCATAAATGATAAAGGTGGATTTGAAAGGGCTAAAAATAATTCAGCAGGAATAATTATAATTTCAGACGAAATTTTATACGTAGAACTTAGAAAATATGGAGAATAAAATGGGTAAGACAATTTTAGTAAGTGAAGGATATGTTCCTGTTCAAAAACAAAAAGGATATATTCCTAAAACCACAACATCGGTACCAATAGGGGATTCAGTTACGGGTGGTTATACCCCTACAACTAGTGAAGGGAATAATCCTACTAATACACCTCCACCTCCTGGTGATGAGTAATTGAGTAAATCTTGAAAGCTACGAGATTAAAAAACGTACGTGTATTGAAAGAGACCTTTGTAATTTTATAGTTATAAAGGTATTTGTCATTGGTTTGGGATTATGAACGCTGTTTAGATGCCTTTAATCAAGATATTTATCATGCAACTTATGAGGAAACAGTTGAGTATAAACCTGCCACAAAATATTTAAATTTCTATGCCCAGTAACCTGTGCAACTTCCTCAATAGAATAACCTTTTTCAAATAACCGTGAAGCACCCTCACGCCTTAAATCATGGTATCTCAAATCAGTTATACCTAGTTTATTACGCTCTCGCTGAAAACCAGCAGAAACCGACCTTGGATTATAAGGAAATATTAATTCGTTGTTACGGGATTGTTTTTTAACAAGATCAAATGAGCCAGCTAATAATGGCACAATCATATGATTCCCTTCTTTTTTCCTTGGGTCTTTTCTGTCTCGAACGATAACGGTTTTGTGGTCTTCATTTAAATCTGACCATTTAATACCGCAAACCTCACCAATTCTCATACAGGTTAATATTGAAAAGTTAAGAATATCGACAAATGGTATTTTACTGCCTTGTTTGTTTTGTCTGATTTCCAGTGATTTAATTAATAGGTCTAATTCTTCTGAAGTGGGTCGGCGTGTTCGCTTTTGACTTTTGCCGACTAATTTCATTTCTATTAGTACTGGCATAGCATCTTCAAAAATTTTCCAGTTAGCTTTGATATTAAAAACGGGATGAGCAATTTTCATTACAGAGCGTAAATAAGTAATATCGTGATAAGTTGTAGCTGGTCCAGCTCCTGCGGCTTGGCGTGTTTTACAATGTTCAATTAAATCTGAGCTTTTTAATTCGTCAGTTAATATAGTGGCAATGTCTGAATCTCTTAGCATTTGGATGACATAACGTTTTGTTCTTCCAGTGTTCTCCCATAAATGATGATCGTTATAATAAAGATCCATTAATTCACCAATTGAGACTACTTTGTCTTTTTTGAGAACTCCTTGAAGTTCAATTTCTTCAATACGTAGTCTTGACCAAGTACGGGCTAATTCTTTTTTACTGAATGTTTTATTTTCACGATGTATAATCGCGCCTTCTTTTTGAATAAGAATCCTACAGCGATAACTATATTCGCCATTGGCTTTTTTTCGTTTTTCAATTGTAGAGGATGCCATTATTTTCCTTGTTTTGATCAAATCGTCCAACCCGTCGTGGGGCATATATGGGGCAGTCTATATCGAAACTCAACGGAAGTACAGGCGATTCAGAGCAGTTCAGGTAAAGTTTAAATGCAAGTAAAACCACAGGTTACACCAGTAAACACAGGCTCTTTCGGCAATCACAAGCTGTCCGTTGCGCCTATGCTGGATTGGACTGATCGCCATTGTCGCTATTTTTATAGGGTAATGTCTAAACAAACTGTTTTGTATACCGAAATGGTGACAACCGGGGCTATTTTGTTTGGTAAGGGCGATTATTTATCATTTAATGATGAAGAGCACCCTTTAGTTCTACAGCTTGGTGGTAGTGATCCTAAAGCAATGAGTGAGTGTGCAAAAATTGCTGAACAACAGGGTTATGATGAAATAAATATTAATGTTGGCTGCCCTTCTGATCGTGTGCAAAATGGTCGTTTTGGTGCCTGCTTAATGGCTGAGCCAAATGTGGTTGCTGAATGTGTACAACAAATGCAGTCTGTGGTTGATATTCCTATTACGGTTAAGTCACGAATAGGTATAGACGATTTAGACAGCTACTCTTTTTTACATGAATTTATTAATACAGTGGGTGATGCCGGATGTCAGCATTTTATCATTCATGCCCGAAAAGCTTGGTTGAGTGGTTTAAGTCCAAAACAAAATCGAGAAGTTCCGCCGCTTGATTATGAACGTGTATATCAAATAAAACAGAGTTTTCCTCAATTCGAAATTTCAATTAACGGTGGCATTAAATCCTTTGCTGAAGCTAATCATCATTTGTCCAAGCTGGATGGTGTAATGATTGGTCGTGAAATCTACCAGAATCCTTTTGTATTGGTTCAAGCCGACAGAGAAATATGGCAATCAGATGCAGCAGAACTTTCTCGTCAGGAGATTGTAGTGGAAATGATGGAATATATTGATCGGTATGTTGCTCAGGGAGGTAAAGCTTGGCATGTATTACGCCATATGTTGGGATTATGTAATGGTTTGCCTGGTGCTCGACAATTTCGTCGATACTTGAGTGAAAATTCGAGAGTAGAAGGTGCAAATGGTGACGTATTACGAGCAGCATTTAAAATAGTGTCAAAGTAGTTTACTGGTATTTATTTACTTACATTTGTTTCACTTTCACCGGAATATGCTGCGGTTTCATATTTTAAATAGCTGAGCTGTTCTTAATCTCAATAGCCAGCTTATTGCATAATAGTATGGTTTGTTCTTATACCTAGGAAATCCCTCTTGGAGCCCTTTATCCATAAGGGATTAATCTATGACATATTTTCAACTGACTAGATGGTTTGGGTTTTTGTTCTTACACCTAGGAAATCCCAATTATAGCC
>JABSOJ010000414.1 GCA_013216005.1 Alteromonadaceae bacterium
TAAACATCATACTTTGTAAAGTCAAAAACTGGTAAATTGAATATCCCCAAAAGCACGAGTTTTCGACAGCCTAGTGTAAGGCTGCATGATTCTAGAATTGCACTTCAGAGTTGAATCCAAGAAGCTATTTAAAGAAACAATTTGGGTATATACCCAAACTATTTGGGAAAGTCAACTCATGAGGAAAAAATGAAACTAGTTAACTATAAGCAAATGGGTGAAGGATCAGATGTAATTTTAATTCATGGTTTATTTGGAAGTTTAGATAATTTAAACATGGTTGCAAAATCTTTATGTGAACAATTCAAAGTTACCAGCATAGATGTAAGAAATCATGGAAACTCATTTCATGAAAACAATATGGACTATGCTGTACTTGCTCAAGATCTCATCAATTTATTAGATCATCTCAATATTGAACAAACTGATCTGCTTGGTCATTCAATGGGAGGGAAGATCGCAATTCAAACTGCACTTACCAGCCCACATAGGATCAGAAAACTCATCGTAGCTGACATTTCACCTGTAAAATATCCCCCTCATCATTCAAAGATTATAGAAGGCCTTAAAGCAATAGATTTAAGCTTAGTTAGAAGTCGTAAAGATGCAGATGAACAATTAGCAGCGTATGTAGACAATGCCGGAGTTAGACAATTTTTATTACGTAACTTAATGAGGCGCAATGAAAAGTATCATTTTAAATGCAATTTAGCCTATATTGATGATTGTTATAGCCAGATAATGCAAGGATATTGCGGTGACAACAAATTTGAAGGCAAAACTCTCTTTATTAAAGGTGGCGATTCAGATTATATACAACAGTCTCATCGACCTATAATCGGTAAAATATTACCTAATAGTAAAGCTAGAATAATTCAAGGTGCTGGTCATTGGCTACATGCAGAAAAAACGGTAGCCTTCAATAAAATTGTAGCTAATTTTTTAGCCGAATAAAATACTAATGGTGACAAACACTTTCTATTTAGTGCCTGAACGGAAACCCCTGAAAGTGTTACTACATATGCTATTCGAGCTATTTTTAAAAACGAAGATTTTGAAAATTTGGCCCAAAAACACATAATATGCTTGAATTATCATCAAAACCGACTGATTTCCAAAGATCTTCAAACTTTAAAAGCAGCTACACCCCATACGTAATAAGACATGTAGACTTTCCGTTCAGGCACTATTTATTTACTGCAAATAGTCGAATTACAAGCAATTAAACATAGATAAGTAGCCAAACACCCCAGAAATATAGATTTCAGCATTTCCAAGTAGCTTGGGTAAAAGGTACTGATATGGTATAGTGCGCCCATAAATTTCAGGGTGTGGTTATGCTGGCAGAAAACATTGAATTAATTGAGACCGTTGGTCTTAATTTATTTTTCGCTTTCATCTTTATTTTCATTGGATTATCAATTCATGATGTAATGAAAAAGAACGATGTACACCAAATGGGCCGCTATGTGGTTTATTTAGTTCTGTTTTTAGGGTGTTTAGGTTTTATCTCAAAGGGTATTATCCAGTTAGTTTGGGAAAGTCAGGGTGTTGGTTAGTTAAAATATGGCAAAAGAAGTAGCAGACTTAACAACAATTGATTTGTTCAGTAATGAGAAACGGCCAGGTCGTCCAAAAACGAATCCTCTTTCTCGCAGTGTACAAATTAAAATTAATAAGCGTAATCAAGTAAAACGCGATAAAAATAAAGGTTTAAAACGAATAGAATTTAAAATTCACGAAGAATTGTACGAAAGATTAGATCTCTTGGCTAAAGAGCAAGATATTAGCCGGGGTAAATTAATAGAGTCACTTTTGATCAACTCATTAGCGGCCAAAAAAAAATTATGTTAAATAATTAAGTAAGGTAAAGGTTAGGTTTCATGGCAATTGTAGGTTTATTCTTTGGAAGCGATACAGGCAATACTGAAGCAGTCAGCAAAATGATCCAGAAAAAGCTGGGTAAAAAAATGGTTGATGTGAAAGATATTGCAAAGAGTACAAAGGAAGAAATAGCAGAATATGATTTATTAATATTAGGAATTCCTACCTGGTATTACGGTGAGAACCAATGTGATTGGGATGATTTCTTGCCGGATCTAGAAGAAATAGATTTTACAGACAAACTTGTCGCAATTTTTGGACTTGGTGATCAAGAAGATTACGCGGAGTACTTTTGTGATGCTATGGGTCCATTAAGAGACATAGCGGAAAGCAAAGGCGCTATTGTTGTTGGTAACTGGTCTACTGACGGCTACGAATTTGAAGCGTCTAAAGGTTTAGTTGATGATAATACCTTTATCGGGTTATGCGTTGATGAAGACCGTCAACCAGAATTAACAACCGAACGAGTAGAAAAATGGGTTGATCAAATCTATGACGAAATGTGTTTAGCTGAACTTGAAGATTAATTTAGCCAACACTTTCCCTATTAAGCCTACTTCCCGTAGGCTTTTTTAATACCTTTATCCTTGTACAATAAACATATCTAAGCAGAAAAAACTTCCTTTTTAGTATATCTACTACAGTAAAGTAACTTAATTATAAGAATACTGCCATTATTTAAAATAAATCCAAATCATTTTCAACTAAGTCTTTTATCTTCTTAAAGAACCTCATATAATTTTGCCAATTATTTAATTTAAGAGATCAAGTTGTATGGCAGAACAAAATGAAGAGCTAAAAAGAGCTGGTTTAAAGATAACCCTGCCAAGGATCAAAATTTTATCAATTTTACAGTTGCCAGGCAATCAGCACATCAGTGCAGAAGATGTATATAAAATATTGTTAGAGCAAAAGGAAGAAATTGGCTTGGCAACGGTTTATCGCGTTCTGAACCAATTCGATGATGCTGGTATTGTAACCAGACATCACTTTGAAGGCGGAAAATCTGTTTTTGAATTAGCACATAAAAAACACCATGATCATCTGGTCTGTTTAAAATGTGGAAAAGTAGTTGAATTTGAAGACGACGTAATTGAACAAAGACAAATAGACGTAGCTAATAGACACAAAATAAAACTTACCAATCATAGTTTATATTTATACGGCGAATGTGAAGACACAGAAGCCTGTGAGTCGTATCGAAAATCAAGCCATTGAACTAGTGCATGTGTTAAACACCCATAAACACATATTAAACTAAGTTTTAATCAATAAACTAAGCCAGCTTTGTCGCTGGCTTTTTTTTGTCAAACAAATACAAAATAAGCTAAAGAAGGCAATCAGCCAACGGAACTGGCAATCCTCATAGGTATTCATTAAAAAGCAATGCCTACAGATTTACCTTTCGCTATTGATATTATTTGAAATTGGTTGATTTGACAGGGCGTTGTATTCATAAAAATATGCCATGTTTGATTTATAATGCTATACCTAGTATTTTGACCCGCTTAAACATTTCGCCTGAAAACAAGTTGGACCTTACCCGTCAACACAGCCTAAACAGGTTACGGTTAGTTGTGTACCTCTAACTTCCTATGACTTCCTTCAGATCGTACTGTTAGCCAGTAACGCCCTTGCCATTCGGATTATCTTCCCCTTAGTCAGGGTGACTCCACTTTCTTTCAAGTGGACGGGTTTGCCAGCTTCGCTGGGAAACAAAAAAAACTGGCTAACCTAAGTTAACCAGCTTTCATTTTATTAAGCCGTTTGATTAAGCAGTTTTATTAAGCCAGAGATATTAAACCACCTATATTAACAAACGACATGCTTAATGTTTATTTACTAAATAGTGCCCGAACGAAAAGTCAATAGCCATTGCTACACATGGGCTGTAGCGATTAATTCAAAACGAAGAT
>JABSOJ010000415.1 GCA_013216005.1 Alteromonadaceae bacterium
CGACTTTATACAAACTTTAATTTGATGGATGAATAACTAATGATATCCGTCGATTTAAAAGAACTACACCCATCTTCGTTTAGGCAAGCTCCGCCCCATCAGGCCCGTTTTAGTTTAAATTGAGTACTGGTTAATATGACAGTGAAACATACTAGATCATTTGAATGCTGACCAAGTACTGCTATTCGGTGGTTGACTAAATATAATTAACCAAATCATTTATGCTAATTGGTATAAAAGCAAAATTATGCGTTTCGATACATATTATTATATTGCACTGTTCTAACTGTAGAACATTTTGTTTAAAAAATCTTGTGATGATTTGCTTTTTTTTATTTGGGGTAGCACAGTTTTAGTTTAACATTATCAATGCTATGGTCTTAAAATAGGTAGATAAATGGAAAACGTAGCCTCTTCAGTAACAAAAGAAGTTACCTTTATGTACCACTATGTTCTTTAATCATACCAAACGAAATGGTTAAACCTAATTCAGTACCTTTGCTGACATCTCCAGTTTGATTGGCAGTATAAATAATATCGTTACCAATGTTATTTCTAAGTTCTGGTTGAAGACTATGCTTAATAATATTTTTGTGATCTAGATCCTGTTTGGCAATACCATCATCTGTTCTAACTCAAAACCTATTGAAACTATCCTGATAAATTGCTTTGAGGGTATTACTATTTAGTGGACTCTAGGTATTATCCTTAGTGTGTGTTGTGGTTGTTTTTTCATCAGCCTGGGCAATTTCGGATACATATGTAGTTAATAATGTACAGCTAACCATATTGTTTCAATATCTGGCGCGGTCCAGCTAACTTTGTGCTTTTGGTGGGCCTTTATCGTTACATAATCACCTTTTTTTAATGTTACGGGCGGTTTATTGTCAAATGAGAGTATCGCTTCACCCTTTAAAATTATCACCCATTCATTCTGTTCTTGGTCATACCAACCTGTATCTGGCGAGCTATGGCCTTTTGATATAATTCGCTCAATTTTAATGTTTTTGTTTTTTACGATATTTTCGAATACTTCATCACTCAAATCATCAGGAATTGCATTGAATATATTCATTCTTGGTTTAATCTCCGATCTGTTAATAATATTTTAAGTTTAAGTTTAAGTTTAATTTTAATTTTAATTTTAAGTTAAGTCATAGTTACGCGCCAACTGTCTTAAAAAACGTCGACCATAAGTTAATACAGTGTTTATAAAATTGTACCTCTTTCAATTAAGCTGTTACTATTTTCGCGTCATAAATTCTGCTAGCACTGAAAAAATTAGCAGTTTAGTCTTTATATGTTAATTATTTTAGGTGTTTATAACAAATAACTTATCTCACTTAATAAACTATAAAAGTAAAAAAAGTAAAAAAAGTAAAAAAAGTAAGATAACAAAGCAAAATTAGGGATCTTTTTCAAATGAAGCAAATTAAACAAAATAAACTGACTAAAATAGCAGCTGCGTTAAGTGTTGTACTCGCAATTACAGGGTGTTCTAAGCAGGAATCAGCACATAATCAAGCTGAACAAGGGCATCATAAAACACAAGAGCAGAAATCTCATGCTTCTAGTGATAAAAGTAGTGATTTTAAATGGCAAACAGAGCGTTTTGCTGATATTAGAATTTTACGTTATCAAGTACCGGGTTTTGAAGAATTACCGCTAGAAACCAAAGAATTGCTATTTTATTTATACAAGGCAGCTTTGTCAGGTCGTGATATGACTTGGGATCAGAACTTTAAATATAACTTAACTATTCGTCATACGCTTGAAGCTATTATGGCTGATTATGCTGATGACAGAAATACAGAAGAGTTCGCCAAGTTTACCGAATATACTAAACGTGTATGGTTCTCAAATGGTATTCATCACCATTATATGTCGGGTAAAATATTACCTGAGTTCAGTGCCAAAAGCTTTGCTGGTTATGTAAATGCTGTTGCTGATAAAGGCAAATTACCTTTAAATGACCATCAAAATGCTGAGCAATTAATTGCTATGTTAACGCCTGTAATGTTTGATGCTAACCTTTATCGCAAGATGGTTGACCAGTCTGCAGATATCGATAATGTTGTTGCTTCGTCTGTGAATTATTATGAAGGTGTTACTGAGCAAGAAGTTGAGGCTTTCTATAAAGCTAAAACCAATGTTGATGAAAAGCGCAAGGTTTCTTGGGGTTTGAATTCTAAATTGGTGAAAAAAGACGGCAAACTTATTGAGCAAATTTGGAAAGAAGGTGGCATGTATTCTAACGCCATCACTGAAATTGTTAAATGGTTAGATAAAGCGGCTGTTGTTGCTGAAAATGATCAACAACGCAAAGCACTTACCTTATTAGCTAAATATTACCGTAGTGGTGATTTAAAAGATTTTGACGATTATTCAATTGCATGGGTAAAAGACATTAATTCTGACGTTGATGTGGTAAATGGTTTTATTGAAGTTTATGATGATCCGCTAGCGTACCGTGGTTCATTTGAATCAGTCGTTTCTGTAAAAGATCATGAGGCAACTAAAGTTATTTCTGCTATTGCTGCACAAGCGCAGTGGTTTGAAGATAATTCTCCGTTACTTGAAGCGCATAAAAAGAAAGAAGTGAAGGGTATTACCGGTAAAGCTATTACTGTAGTGATTGAATCGGGTGATGCATCGCCTTCAACGCCTATTGGTATTAACCTGCCAAATGCAAACTGGATCCGTGCCGAGCATGGTTCTAAGTCGGTTAGTTTAACTAATATTGTTGCCGCTTACGATCAAGTTCTTTGGGGGGGTTCTTTAGCTGAATTTGTCTGGGATGATGCAGAATTAAATCGTGCTAAAGAGCTTGGTCCGTTAGGTTCACATATTCATACTGATTTACATGAAGTTATTGGTCATGCGTCAGGAAAAATAAATGAAGGTGTAGGTACACCAAAAGAAACGTTAAAACAGTATTCTTCAGCGTTAGAAGAAGGTCGTGCTGATTTGGTTGCTTTGTATTACCTTATGGATACAAAACTTGTTGATATGGGCGTTATTCCAAGCCTTGAAGTAGGTAAAGCAGCCTATGACAGTTATATTCGTAACGGTATGATGCTGCAATTACGTCGCCTGAAAATGGGTGAGCATATTGAAGAGGCTCATATGCGTAACCGCCAAATGGTTGCTTCCTGGGTTTTTGAAAAAGGCGCCAAAGATAATGTTATTGAGAAACGTACCAGAGACGGTAAAACTTATTTCGTTGTTAACGATTATTTGAAGTTACGTACTTTATTCGGTGATTTATTACGTGAATTACAACGCATTAAATCAGAAGGTGATTTTGCTGCTGGTCAGGCATTAATTGAAAATTATGCGGTAAAAGTTGATCCGGTTCTTCATCAAGAAGTTTTAAATCGTTATGAAAAACTTAACCTTGCCCCTTATTCTGGTTTTATTAACCCTAAACTGGAAGCTGTTTATAAAGACGGTAAAATGATTGATGTTACTATCAGTTATCCAACTGACTTTAGTGAGCAAATGCTAGGGTACGGTAGAGATTATGGCTTGTTACCATCAATGAACTAGTACTTGACTAGTGTTTGTCTTTTGGTTGTCTAAAGGATAACAACTAGACAATAGCTAAATAGGAAAGGCGTATGAAAGTACGCCTTTTTTGTATCCATATTTTAGTTTTGATTTAATTAAATCCTACATTCCGTACAATTTTATTATACCTAGGAAATCCCTCTTGGAGCCGAATGGCACTAGGTTAAGGAAAAACACACTATAAATCAGCTCCTTGCGA
>JABSOJ010000416.1 GCA_013216005.1 Alteromonadaceae bacterium
TGCTCAAGGTTTGTTTTGATGGAAACAATTAGAGCAGGTTAAAAATTTAAAGTTGAGCTAAGTTGTCGTAAGCTCACCATATACCCAAACCACTCGAAAATGCTGAATTTTCGTTTTTAAGTCGTTGGGTATAAATGTTTAAATGTTTAAATGTATAAATGTATAAATGTATAAATGTATAAATGTATAAATGTATAAAGCTTTAAAGTATTGGACGACCTAAACATTCAAGCCTATCTTCAATCCGGCTTAAAATTAGTGTCTTATGATCTTCAGAGCAAAAAGATTTACTCAAAATTACCGGAGCATGTTTTGCAACAGCTTTTATCATTTTATTAATATAGGCTTTAGTTGCCTGAGTGGTAAAACCTATGTTTACGCCAAGTAAAACAAAATCGTGTAGGGTGTAATATCCGTATTGATCATGGCTTGAACTGAATTCACCGTTGAGTTCAGAAGAAAGTAACGATAGTGTCAGTGGTTCGTTGTCATATTCTTTGTAAGGAGCGACACTGAGGATATCGTAGATTGGAGTGAAATCTTTCATTATATTTGAAAGAATGTTCGGTTCCCGGTACATAGAAAAATTCTTTAAATGGAGGTCATTATTACCAACAATATAAGCAAATAAAATTTGTCTGAAACCATTTAGCAATACAAGTTGATTATTCCCGCTTGCCTGAAATAAGGTAATTAAAGTATTTTCATAACTTAAGCTGTCATCCCCCTTATGTTTAGGATGTACTTCACACAGTGATGCAGCATCTTCAATAAATAAACGCGTATTGTCATCGATAATGTCAAATCGTTTGGTAACGTAAGCAAGTTCACCGTCTTCAAAAGGCACTAAGGCGCAGTCTGCGACAATAAGACCGATAGCTTTGGCAAGTAACATGATGGCATGTTCATTTTCTGCAATATGAGGTAGCCTTTTTGATGAGGGCTTAACAATATATTTTCCATTATGATTTACTGGATGAAAAGACCCATTTTCATGATTCATCAGTAACTTACGTTGTACTCCGGATATTGAGTTTCCATTAGTGAAATCAATAGCGTACTTTTCAAATGTGTCATTTGTGCCTTTAATATAAATTCCTGATTTGGGATAGCTATTCAGCCCAAATATATTTTTGAGGCACTTTGTTGTGTACTCAGAGGACTTAGCCGCAGTAATTGGTGTTAACGTTCCTTTGCAATAATCAGTCATGTTTATACCCGTTCTTTTTTCACTGATAAGGCACCAATTAATTCTGAGCCATTTTCTAGTAATAACCCAAAGCTGTCTTCTTTACTTAGGTTAGCTTTTTTAGTTTGGAAAGTGCGTATCCACCCTTCACTTGACAGGTTTTGAAAAAAGGGAGGAAGGTGGTTATATTCAAATATCATTTGGTTTGTTGGAAAAGCATGACCTATTGGTGGGTATTTTTCTGAGTATGCAGGATCATAAGTAAAACGGTAAAACTCTTGATACTGATCACGAAATTCTTCAATAGTTCCGGCAAATATATTATTAGCGTACAAAAAGGCGACCCGATTTAGTTTACCTTTAATCATGTTTATCACCTTTGTACTTATTTGTTACTACTTATTTGTATATTACTTGTTTGTTTATCACCAATGTAAAGTTGTTTACCTATTACTTTTAGTACTGAATTTATTGTTTCAATTTTTGATGTTTCAGGCGCCCGCAATGCGCGCGTAAGTGTATTTGCTGAAATATTTGCAAGTAAACTAAAATCACCCAATTGATTATTATGTTCCTTGCAATATCGAGTAACGAGCTTACCTATATCATTTAATTGGATAAATGAATTTTTATCGACTTTACTTGTTAATACATTTTTCCGTAGCTGGTCTAATTGAGCTTCAAGATTATCAATAAGTTGTATTGTTTCATTGCTGTTCATCGTTGCCTCATTAGACCAAATGTTAATTTTGATAAGATGATTCGCAAAATATTGCGAAAAATAGCTATTTATCTATCGTATTCTCTATTAGTGATGATTTCAATGTTTAATTCGTTATGTATGGTGAATTTCATGTGTTTATTAGGTGTTTTCACAGTATATTGAGGTTGATGAGTTTGCTTTAAAATAAATATTATTGATTAATGTCCCGATAAAAAAATTAACACGATGAAAATAAATAGGAAAAGTCATTAAAATGATCATTAGTAAACACGGTCTGAATAAAAGTTTGAAACAAATAGATATTTTAGCACTTTCTTTTGGGGCCATGATTGGTTGGTCCTGGGTTGTTTTAATTTCTCAACTGATGGAAAGAGCAGGCAGTGTTGGCGCTATTATTGCCACGTTACTTGCTGGTGGTGTTATTGTCGTTATTGGGTTGATATATGCTGAACTTACCGCTGCAATGCCAGACGTGGGTGGTGAGCACGTTTATAGTTTGCGGTCATTAGGTAAAACGGCTTCCTTTTATTGTACCTGGTCTATTGTTTTCGCTTATGTATCAGTAGTTGCTTTCGAGGCGGTAGCTTTACCCAGTGTTCTGGAAAATTTATTTCCAAGCTTAGGACATGGTGAATTATGGCAGGTTAACGGTGTCAGCGTATATTTTGATCAAGCCTTAATAGGTGCCTTGGCTTCGGTGCTTATCACTTGGATCAATATTCGGGGTGTACGGATTTCGGCAATTATTCAGGGCATAGTTGTGATCATTATAGTATTGTCAGGATTAGCTTTATTCGTTGGCTTAGGCGTGCATGGTGAAGCTATTAATTTAACACCACTCATCGTTGGAGGAGGCAGTGGTATTTTAGCTGCAATGGCGCTAGTGCCATTTATGATGGTGGGGTTTGATATTATTCCTCAAGCAGCTGAAGAAATTGATTTACCAGCGAAGAAAATTGGTCAATTGCTTGTTTTGTCGATAGTCATGGCGATTGGTTGGTATATATTAATAGAAATTTCAGTTGGAATGTTATTAACGGCTGATGCGCGTAGTGTGGCAGAACTTGCTACTGTTGATGCTACTCAGGCGGCGTGGGGAAGAACGGGTGCGCTTATATTATTAATTGGCGGGGTTGCTGGTATTTTAACCAGTTGGAATGGGTTTTTGTTAGGGGGCAGCCGGGCTTTATTTGCCATGGCCGCCAGTGGTATGTTGCCGGCTTTTTTGACCAAGATACATCCAAAGTACAAAACACCTGTTAATGCAATTTTATTCATTGGCGTACTCGGTACTTTCTCTCCTTTTTTAGGGCGTCAGGCGCTTATTTGGTTTGTAGACGCTGGCAGTTTTGGTTTGATGATCGCCTACATTATTGTTACTGCATCTTTTTTAATGTTGAGATACAAAGAACCTGACATGAATAGACCTTATAAAGCCC
This sequence comes from Alteromonadaceae bacterium, assembly GCA_013216005.1. Lineage (GTDB taxonomy): Bacteria > Pseudomonadota > Gammaproteobacteria > Enterobacterales > Alteromonadaceae > JABSOI01. Next base: position 3,353 of record JABSOJ010000416.1, read on the forward strand.
CTGGCGGAAAATTGTTAGGTTGGTTTGGTTTGTGCGCCAGTTTGATGATGGTGAGTTTATATTTACCCGGCATGCCAGCTGCTTTGGTTTGGCCGCAAGAATGGTTAATGGTTATTGTTTGGTTTGCTGGTGGTAGCTTTCTTTATTTTTATCCTAAAAAAGTTGTGTTGGGTTTTGTCCCTGATCTACAGCAACAAAAGCCACAGCAAAAAAAGCCAGACCAAAAAACAGTGTAAGTTAGAAATCAGTGTAAGCTCAAAACTGGTTTAAGCTAAAACTGGTTTAAACTCAAAACTAGTTTAAAAATATGGGGCATTTAATTGTTATCAATTGTTATTTAGTTTTGCTATGTTTTTTGATAGGTATGATAATAGAGATAATTAGATAAGTAAGGCATTTTCATCGCTATGCG
>JABSOJ010000417.1 GCA_013216005.1 Alteromonadaceae bacterium
TTTAAATTCACTCAATCAAGTTCATGTCACCACAGTATAGATTATAACCTCTTAAAACTAAAGTTATGACGCTTCCTCTGTCTGGTAAAGCGGCGTACTTGCAGCGTTAACAAAAGCCGGTACTCCACTGGCCAGGTTTGCTTCTTTGGCTAAAGCCAACTCTTCTTTAGACGCGTATTTTTGATCCCATTCCAATACCTTGGGTATCATCAAGTGATTCCAAAGCGGTGGACAAAGGGTCACAAGGATTGTGGTTAAATAACCGTTAATCATCTCTGGAGCATCCGGATAAGGTCTTAAATCCTGGTAAGCTACGTTACCATCCGCATGGTGATGAGAGTGACGAGGTAAATTAAACATAATCCAGGAAGTGATACGTTTATTGGTATTCCAGGAATGGCGAGGTTGTACAGGCACCTTGGGGTTTCGCACCATACCGTAGTGCTCCATAAAGTTTACAATTTCCAATAACGCCTTGCCAAATAACATGCAGCCAATAAAGAACAATCCACCCGTAGTACCACCAATTAAAAACGCCAGAACCACTAAGAATACACTCATCAGGTGACCACGAATCACACCGTTACCCAATGAAAATGGACCTTTACCAAATTTAGCTAGACGTGCCTTCTCAAGCTCCCAGGCACTAATATTGCCTTCAATGGTTGAGATGACAATGTGCTGATAAACATTACGTCCACGAGGAGCCGTAGCAGGATCATCCTTGGTAGACACATAACGGTGGTGGCCATAAACATGTTCAATAGAAAAGATAGTGTCAAAACTGAAGGATAATAACCAACGACCAATAAACATGGACAATGGGTCCCAGGTTCTATGGGTCAACTCATGGGCTGTAATGGTAGCCACCATGCCGATCATTAAACCCGCTCCGGCTAAAATAGAAATAGAATGCACCCAATGAGTTGCGTCTTTTGCGGCAACAAAATCATAATCAATAATACTGCTCAGAAAAGCCCCAAAACCCAGTGAATCACCTGGACTCACCGCCCAAATAGCTGCAAACACGATTGCCGATATAAGAGGCAAGGTCAGCCAAAGCTGAACCGTAAGAATTCCAGGGTATTTAAATTTCGGCGTGGTTGTATCATCACCCCCAAGCCAATCACCAAAAACAACAAAGCTCATGAGTAACAGTACGCCGACAGTACTCTCTACTCCACCGACCAAAATTGCAGCCAGAGCAAAGAGTCCAACGAAGTGTATTGATAAGTATTTAAAATAATGAAAAAACATAGTATTTACCTTATTGCCTAACCGGCTTTTGTTATTGTAGTCACAAATCGATCAGCAAAGACTTCATCTTTACTTATCCCCATATTTGATAATCGTTCGATACAGTCATCAATCATTACTGGCGGGCCACACAAATAGCCCTGAGATAGTTCCGTGGCATAATCCTCAAAGTGATCACCAATAAATCCTCTTAATCCCTGCCAATCACTACCTTCAGGTTCTTCGGATAAAATCTGCACATATTCAAAACTGTTGGGCCAGTTGCGGCCAATTTCAGCAATCTCGTCCAAACAATAAATATCCGCCTGGGTTCTGGCCCCCAATATAACAATGACAGGGCGATTGCAGTTTTCTTCTTTGGCTTTTTCTAAAATAGAGACTATCGGAGCCAAACCACTGCCACCGGCAATCATCAACATAGGCTTGTCAGAATCTCGCAGATAAAAATCACCCTTAGGGCTTTCAATTTCTACCGATTGTCCAACCAGATCCTCAGTATTGATCAGTGTAGACAACTCTCCACCTGGTACATGACGAATAAAAAAGCTCACCTTATTACTTTCAGCGTCTGGCTTGGAGGCAAAAGAATAGGCTCGTGATACACCCGGTAAAGAATCAAGGGTTAATTGAGCGTATTGTCCAGCCTTAAATACGGGTGTTTCTTCCAGCGTCAGCTCCAATACACGAATATCATGGGTGATCTGCTCCTGACGGGTGATCTTGCCACGCATCTGGCGACTCACTGCACGACTCAAATCCACCTCAATGGTGACATCTGCGCTTTTGGGAATACTTTGACAAGCCAGGATATAACCGTCCTGAAGCTCTTCAGCCGACAATAAATAACTGGCGTCGGTTAAGGCTTTGATCTTTCCGTTGGTGAGTTTGCATTTACATTCTGCACAACCACCCACTTTACAGCTATAGGGGAAATTTAGGCCACTGCGCAAGGCGGCAGAAAGAATTGTTTCTTTCGGCTGAACCTCAATGCCTAAGTCATTCACTTGTATGTCTTTAGGACCACTCTTAAAAAAAGAAAACATAGTTGCTGACTCCACTCTAGTTATTTCAAACCAGTTTAAAGCAGTTCAAGTCAAAAGCTGGGGGCACATATTGACAATAAGGGGTCATTTATTGACAATTATCACCTTCTGTACGACAATTCCCTGCATATTCAGTCGTAAAAGCGGATTCATTAAGTGGATTTCAATCAAATGCAGTTCCCCGGGGTCTACGTCTTTGCCTTGTCAGAATGTATGGATGACTTTGGCATAGATCAAGCGGTCTGGCTCCAGGGGTCAGGATTGGCCAAAATCGACGCCTCCTTTATAGAATCAAACATCAGTTATGACCTATTTAGTAATCTGATAATAAGAGCGATACAACTTTCCAATAATCCCGCAGTGGGAATTTTGGTCGGCCAAAGACTTTCGCTGCAATCCCACGGAATGCTCGGTTATGCCTTAATGAACTGTGAAAACCTGTACACGGCTATGAAACTTGTAGGGCCGTACATTTCATTACGCATGCCGCTGTTACAGATCAGATCCGACGAACGTGATAGTGAATTAGTCATGTTATTGGAAGAAAAAGCGCCGATGGATGAGGCAGTAAAAGTGGTACTTATTGACGCGGTATTAGTCACCATCAAGGCAGCCATTGAGCAACTAATACCTAATCTGAAAAAAGAATTAACCCTCTGCTTTCCTTATGCCAAACATAAACACTTTCCCTATGGCAACATCGACGACTGCACCCTGAAGTTTGATGACTCCTTTGCTGGCATACGGATAAATAATGACATCTTAAATGATCCTATTCCTTTGGCTAATATGGCCGCCTACAAAGAAGCTGAATTGGTTTGCGCCAAGGAGCTGGAATCGCTAAGTCATATGACGACTTACACCAGCCGGATAAAACAAAAGCTGATTGAAAACACCGAACACTTTCCAACACAAACGGTCATGTCCTCCTGGTTTAATATGACCTCCAGAACATTACACCGAAGACTCATTAGTGAAGGCACTTCTTATCGAGAAATACTGGATGAGGTAAAACACTCACTGGCGCTTTCGTATTTATCAAAACCCCTAATGAGCATTAAGGAAGTCGCCTACTTTTTGGGTTATGACGATGAGAGAAATTTCAGGCGGGCCTTCAAACGCTGGCAAGGGGTATCGCCCTCAGAGTATCGTAATAAAAACCAGTAACGTTTATGCATATTTAAGCAATGAGCCCAGTATACGGGTCAAATCTCGCAATGAACTGCAATGCTCTACTCTGGAACAATAAGGCGCATATTCACTCATAATAGAATCTCCCGTATTCCAGCGATTGCGGCTTTCCGGGTTTAACCAGAGTACTCGTTGACTGCGTCGATAGACCTCATCCCATATGGCCGTTTTTCCATCGGCAAAATTATTACGTCCCACCTTCCGCACATTTATTCGACCTGTACATTAATTAAACAGTGGCAAGAGGAAAGCTTTATGTAATACTGTTT
>JABSOJ010000040.1 GCA_013216005.1 Alteromonadaceae bacterium
TTGCTCAAGTTTTCCTTCGCCAAAAGATTTCGCTACCTTACGTAAGGCTAATAACCGACGCGCCAAAGGATAAAGCCATAAAAATACCAACAATAACATTGCCAGATAGAATAGGCTGGTTAATAAGAAATTAGTCAAACTGCCCGCTTGACGGACAATTATTGGTGGAGTGCTTAAAATGAACAGTTCATCGCTATCAGACAAATAATAATGGCTGACCGGATTTAACACTTTCAAGCAATTTGTCCGGCATGGGAAAATTATCAATAGAGATAATATTAATACGATAGAGACTATCTTCCTGCAGATGTTTTTGCCACTTTTGCAAAAACAATTCACGTTCAGGTAAACCATCCAGTGAGTGAGCTATATTACTGCCAAGTTGCTCTAATACCGTTATCGCATCTTTTTGCTGAACTTTATCTTGTTCTGTATATTGATTATAGAAATTATCAAACATCCAACCCAATAGTGGCAAGTAAAACAACACTTAAGAGAGAGAGTGTTAATGTTCGCATTTAGCTACCTTTTCACTAATCAAATAATCAATAATCACATAAAAACCATAAACAAAAAGAAAACAAATATTGAAAAAACAACTACCAAACATCTTTGGCAAATAAATAACCTTTGCCCCAAATTGTTTTGATCCTGAAGGGCTCCGATGGATTATCTTTCAATTTTTTACGTAGCCGCGAAATACGCAAATCGATAGAGCGATCAAAACCGTCGTAATCAAATCCCCGCAAATGACTGACCAACTACTCACGCGATACCAATTGACCAGCGTTTTGCGCTAATAATCATAAAACATCAAATTCGTTTGACGATAAATTTATTAACTCATCATCCAGTGCAACACTTCTTGCCTGAAGATTAATGATCAGGCCATTAAATTGAATTCGCTCAGATGGCTCGTTTGTTTGAACATCAGTAGTTTGTTGATTGTTAATTTTCTCCTGACGGCGTAACAAAAGACGAATTCTTGCCAGCAGAGCACGTACTGGCTTGGTGATATAATCATCAGCGCCCATTTCAAGGCCCAGAACTTCATCAATTTCTTCATCTCGTGCTGTCAGCATAATGATTGGATTTTCAAACTTCGGCCTGACAGTTTTGCAGACATCCAAACCATCCATGCCCGGTAACATTCCATCCAACAAGACCAAATCAGGATTAAGTTGACCAATTAAATCAACCGCATCATCACCGCGACCTGTCGTGGTTACCTGGAAGTCCCGGGCAGACAGATAATCTTCAATCCATTCGGCTAAAGCAACATCATCTTCTACCAGTAATATATGCGGGAGAGTTTGATTTGACATGTACCAGCATTCCTCTGTTTTTTTTGTGATAAATATAGTGCTATATAGTGCTAAAGGTGGTGCAAACAACAATTCCAAATATTTCATGGAATTGGGTTAAAAATCGCTGTCGCTAAAACATACGCCACGACATACGAGGCTTTCCTTTCTTCTTATGCACCCAGGCCATTTTAACTTCTGCATCAACCAAAGTAACTTGACTATTTTTTTGCTTCAAAGAAAGAAGGATATTGGTTTTAGCCATAAATTCCTGCTTAAATTCACCTTTACTCTGCTGTGTCCAGCATTTCAGGGCATCTGTTCCCTGAGATGAAAATAAACAATAATTACCTGCTGTTGCCACCCGCCAGTTAAGTTTAACGGTAACATAACATTTTTGTCCTTGAAGTAATGCTACACATTGCTCAGGATTTATCTTTAATACAGGCACAGCCTTTAGGGTATTTGCTTGAACAGTCAGCGAAGACAAGATAAAACTCATCATCACCACCAACCTGATTAGTATTGAATTTGTACTGTTCTGCCTATTTTCCAGCAAATGCTTTATTTTAAGGTTATCCATAAAACTCACACCCTAGAAAACATAAGTAAGTAAAAATCCGGCTTTATAACCATCACTGACATCATCTGTACGACTATCTTCCACGCGGTCTGATAATGTCCTGTAAGCAACAAAGCTACCGAACACCCAATCTGAAGTTAACGGGTATTCCAAACCAATTTCGGCCGAGGTACTGATCCCATCACTAGATGAATATTCTTCATTAGTTTGAATATACCCTTGTTCCAGAGAGTAATCTAATATTTCCTCTGAGCGGTAATGCACACCGACATTGGCATAATAATTCCAATTTTTAAATTGCCAGTTATGACCATAAGACAAAGAGGCTTCTATACCGTCACTTTCTGCATTATCAGGACTATAAGGTGTAAAAACAACTTGTAATTGACTATTATCAAAATACCCCGTTGCTCTTAAACCACCTCTTTTAGCCTTCCTACGGTTCTGAATACCTTCTAAGCCATCAATTCCTTTAGTGCTTGTTTCATAAAACAAATCAAGAGACCAAATGTCATTACTGAAGAAGTTAATCCCCCAGGCAGGTGTTGCATACAAACCATGAAGTCGACGTGAACTTAAACCGGGTGATTCAACAAACAAACCTAGAAACTGAACCCGGTAACTAACATCAAAATCAAAATCGGCTTTAGAATCATCATGATCCGAGAGGTAAAAATCATCTCCGCTAGTGGTAATCGCACTTAGACCTAAATAAAAACCATCTCTTGGGTTGTCATCGAAATCAAAATCTATATCCAAGTCATGTTCATGCTCGTCAGCAGTTTTATCTTCTTTATGCTTATCATGTTTTTGGTGTTTCGCATCTTTCTCATGTTTTTCATGTTTTTCATGTTTTTCATGTTTTTCATGTTTTTCATGTTTTTCATGTTTTTCATGTTTTTCATGTTTTTCATGTTTTTCATTGTGAGGATCAGCCAATAAAGCAGGTGATGTCAATAAAAAGCTAGCTGAAACTAAGCTGGTTAATAATGGTTGAACTATATTTTTCATGTGTTTCCCCTGAAACGTCTTATTTTAATGAATTCATCTTAACCAAAGAATTTTATAAAAGACGTATCACTATCAGTGAAAATGTATCGCTTTGTATCCAAAATTGAGAACAATTATGTCATTGATGATATTCATGTAACTAAATATTACTTATGCTATTCTGCTTAACCTGAATTCGGGATAATGAGTACTTGATGTTTCAGCAAAATCAATAAGTTAATGACACACGTAAATCAAAGAATAACGGTATAACATTAAATCCTCACTCAATGTTTCAATTTTTTCGATTATCAAGGCAAAACGTTTATGAATAGCTGGCTATTTATCGACGTTTTAACGCAGAGAATTGGAAAAAGGGGAATATTGAGCAAGTGCTGCTTATTCCGAGTTCAGGTTACTTAACAACCATCGCCCTATATCTTTTAGCTGCTCAGGCAAGACACTATGCGGCATTGCATACGTTTTCCATTGGGTATTATATCCGCCAGCTTTTAAAATATCGTGGGCCATTTTTCCGGCAAACACAGGTACCATATCATCTTGTTCTCCGTGATGTTGCAGAATTGGCGTTGTCTTATTATTTTCGCTGAGCTGTGCAGGCAATTTGTCTGACGACGCTAAATAACAAGATAGCGCCATAATTCCGGCCAACTTTTCAGCATATCTTAAACCGGTAAAAAGACAAACAACCCCTCCCTGGCTAAAACCTGCTAATACAATTCTATTCGCAGGTATTCCGGCATCAATCTGTTCTTTTATTAATGCACGTACGCTTATTTCCGATTCAAGCACCCCAGCCATATCAGCTCTGCCATCTAAATCCATACTTTTAATGTCATACCAGGAACGCATCACATAACCTTGGTTAATTGTCACTGGTTGTTCTGGAGCATGGGGAAAGATAAAGCGAATACTATGATCTTGTGGTAAACCTAATACAGGAACAACAGGTGCAAAACCAGCTCCAGAATCTCCCAAACCATGTAACCAAATAACACAAGCCGTAGCCGTTGATTCCGGCTCGACAGTAATACGTTCTAACAATGCTACAGACATATACTTCCTATTTATTTTATCATTTACTTTAATATGGGCTGCATCATAACAGCATGCTTATATTCAAGCTACTTGAAGATATTGTCGATAACTGGTTCTAACTAAAATCCATACTAAAATCACTTTTACACCATAAATCAAAGATGTGTTATCAAGAATTGTTACATCTTATTAAGGATGATTGACCTTTATTGTTAATACTTTATTATCGAGCAATTAATCTCTGGTAATTAATCTCTGGCAATTAATACCTAGCAAAATTATTTGATAAAAAACAAAGAATATTAAAATCTAAATCAGTATAAATAAACAGGAAATCTTTTAATGGACATGAAGCCATCAGATAGCGCTATTGTAACTAAATCACTCACTAAAAAAAGTTAAAACAAGTGAAGGTGATTTACAGATCCTTAACCCCATTAATATAAATATTAAATATGGTGAATCTGTAGCTATCGTTGGAGCATCTGGCTCAGGTAAATCAACCTTGTTAGGATTACTGGCAGGTTTAGATGATGCAAGCGAAGGTGAAATTTATCTGGATGGTCAACCGCTGCACAGCATGAATGAAGAACAAAGAGCACAATTAAGAGGCGGCAGAGTCGGCTTCATTTTTCAAACATTTATGCTGGTTCAAAGTTTAACTGCATTGGAAAACATCATGTTGCCAGCTCAGTTAACAGGCTTACCAAACGCAGCAGAACAAGCTAAGTCTTTATTGAAAAAAGTGGGTTTAGATCAAAGAGCTAACCATTATCCAAATCAATTGTCTGGTGGCGAACAACAAAGAGTAGCGATAGCCCGCGCATTCATCTGCAAACCCAAAATATTATTTGCCGATGAACCGACCGGAAACCTGGATGCAAAAAACAGCATTAATATTGAATCATTACTGTTTGAATTAAATAAAAATTTTGGTGCGACATTATTATTGGTCACACACGATAACGAACTCGCTGAAAAGTGTGATCGTCAATTACATATACATGCTGGCAGTTTTATTGACAACATTAACCATGTTGAAGAGGTTATTCATGACGTCTAACCAAAAGAATAACTCCTGGATAAGTATTGCGTGGCGATTATTTTGTCATGAATCCAAACGGGGTGAACTCACCATTATTTTATTAGCAATTTCCTTGTCGATTGCTTCCGTATTGGCTTTATCACTTTTTAGTGAACGATTGCAATATGCGCTAACCGAAAAAGCGGCCAATTACTTTACTGCTGACAGAATGTTATGGTCTGCGAATCCGGCCCCTGCCCAGTGGCTTGAAAAAGCAAAACTGTCAGAACTTAAGATGGCAACACAACTTAGATCAAACTCGATGTTATTTGCCGGTGATGAAATGAGTTTGGTTTTTGTCAAAGCCATTGATGAAAACTTCCCGTTAAAAGGGTCGATCAGAATTGCTCCGCAACCTTTTGCAGAAGGCGTCGACACCGACTTAACACCGGCTCAGGGGGAAATTTGGCTCGAATCCAGAATATTTCAACTGTTAAATGTGCAATTAGGCAGTCTGGTTGAGTTAGGCGATATAAAACTTAAAGTAACTCAAGTACTGGCACAACTTCCAGATCAAGGATTTTCATTAAGCAATAGTAGCCCTCACGTTGTGATCAATATAACCGATATTAACGCTGCAGGTTTAATTGGACAACACAGCAACTCCTGGTTCAGCTACGGCTTTACAGGCAATGAAGCAGCATTAACCCAATATGAAGATTGGTTATTACCCCAATTAGATAACGAAGTACATGGCTGGGATACTGCTGAAGATGCTAAAGACTTTTGGTTAAGTCGAACCGTCAGAAAAGCCGGACAATATTTTTTATTATCGAGCTTATTAGCTATTATTCTGGCGTCAATATCTATTGCTGTAGCCGCTCAACGATATTGCCAGAGGCATTATGATCCTGTAGCGATAATGAAAACTCTTGGCGGCAGTAACAGTCAAATTCGAAAAATGTTTTTATTGCAAATAGGCTTTATTTCCTTCGCTGGCATAATAATTGGTACCAGTATTGGGTACGTTTTACAACATGTCATCAGTATCCTGATTGAAAAACAACTGAATATTGAACTGTCGGGTTGGTATTGGCGCCCCTTTATTATTGCCATATTTACCGGCTGCTGTTGTGCATTTCTCTTCTCTGTTTATCCTTTAATGAAACTTTTCAGTGTGCCCCCACTTCGGGTATTACGTAGAGATATTGATGCCAGCCACTTAAATTTATATTCAATCTTCTGGCCTCTGGTATCGCAATTTTTCTCTTAATGTGGGCTTACAGTAATGATTTAAAAATCAGTGTTATTTTATTTGCCTCTGGCATTATTTTAGTCTTGGTACTACTGGCCATTACGTTAGTTTTTATTAAATTAGGCCGAAGATATGCGCAAGCAGAATTTAGTCCGGGATTAGCTGGTGCATGGAATTTAGCCTGGGCCAGAATTCAACGACGAGCAATGGGTAATAGCATTCAACTGATCAGTTTTTCCCTGACAATTATGTTGTTGCTCATTGTAATTGTATTGCGCAACGACATGTTAGGACAATGGCGTAGTCAGCTCCCCGAAGGCACTCCCAATTATTTTTTAGCCAATATAACTAAACAGGAATTACCAGAACTACAACGTCACTTTGCAAAGTTTAATGTGATCCCAAAAGAGTATTATCCTGTTATAAGAAGTCGATTAACCGCCATTAATGACGAAACTATCGATACAACAATCGATAAAGTAAAAAACAGTAAAAAAAATAAAGAGGAAAAAGAGCAAGAAACAGCAGTAAACAAAACAGAAGCTAACGAAGAAGCAAGCAACAAAAAAAGAGAAGGTTTTGGCCGCGAAGTAAATTTAACATGGCGAGATACTCTTCCCTTTAAAAACGAAATTGTTGCAGGTAATTGGTGGGAGAAAGAGGTGCCCAATAGTGTTTCTGTCGAAGAATAACTCGCTAAGGAACTCAATATAACTATTGGCGATAAAATCACTTTCGATATAGGCTCTCAAATCGTTACGGCATCTGTTACCAATTTCCGTTCCGTCAATTGGCAAACAATGCAGCCTAATTTTTATTTTATTTTATTTTAAATCCTGAGGCAGTAACGGATATTTCACCCACTTACATAACAGCATTTAATTTAACCAAAGAACAAAAACCTGATTTAAATAAAATGTTAAAACCATTTCCTACGCTGTCTTTGTTCGATGTAGATTATCGCATTCAACAAGTCAAAGATGTTATTAAACAGGTTTCAGCAGCGGTTGAATTTATACTGATACTAATTTTATGTGCTGGTTCATTAGTGTTAATTGCTCAGGTTCAAGCATCTATTGAAGAACGCCAACAAGAGTTAGCTATATTGAGAACGCTCGGGGCAAAAGGAAAACTGATACAACAAAGCGTAATATTGGAATTCGTTATTGTTGGCCTTATTTCAGGCGTTATCGCTGCTTTTGCCAATGAAATTGCCTTATACTTATTACAAACGAATATCTTTGAAATGGAATATCGCATTCACTTTGAATTCTGGCTGTTAGCGCCTTTAGTTGGAGCCTCTGTTGTAGGATGTTTAGGTGCACTTACCTGCTGGCGGTTATTAAGAATAAATACGTTGAAATTGATCCGTGAAGTGATGCAACTAAATCAAGGTTCATTAATGGGTTACGCTATTAGCTAACCCATTCCCCTCGACTACTGTGAATATAGAGGTTAGACGCATAAACAGCTTTGCAATAAAGAGCTATACTTAAATAATGTTAAGCTTAGAGGCAATAAGATGGACATTACACTTTTAGTGACTAAAACTGATTTCTGCGTGCCAAACTTAGAATGTGAATTCAACAATCTGGGGTTAAACTATCGTATAGAATACATTGAAAATAATCCCGAACTGGTCAACGCCAACCAAATTCGCCACTCACCAAATATATTTGTTGACGGTAAGCTGGCATTTAGGGATCAGCCTACGCCACAAGAATTAAAAGATTATTTTTCGCGCTAAACTTTTTACCACACCTATTTGACCACTAACTTAAATATTAAGCTAACAGGTATAAAAATCAGCCTGTTTATTAAAAAAAAGGCGGTTACTTCGCAGTAATCGCCTTTATCAGTTTTGTACTTCTGTACTTGTTCTACATTATTTTAAACTAATCGTGGTGTGAATTTTAGCACCATCTTGATGATCAGGTTCAAACCAACGCGTAGTGACAGTTTTAGTTTGTGTCCAAAAACTGATCACCTGACTACCGTTCGGCCCTAAATCACCAAGTTTAGAAGCACGAGAGCCTGTAAAACTAAAATATGCGACAGGAACAGGAATTGGTACATTTATTCCTATCTGACCCACGTCAATATCATTTTCAAACTTACGGGCTGCCCAACCAGACGAGGTAAATAACGATGTACCATTACCATTTGGATTAGCATTAATTATTTCAATCGCTTCATCTAAGGTTTCAGCTTCAAATACACACAATGCAGGACCAAAAATTTCTTGAGTGTAAATGTCCATATCTGGTGTAACATTGGTAAACATCGTAGGACCAACAAAGTTTCCGTTCGGATAACCTTCAACCTGACAGTCGCGACCATCAACCAGCATAGTTGCACCTTGTTCAACACCTGAGTTCAATAAACCAATAATACGGTTTTTAGCTTGAGGTGAAACAACAGGGCCTAGGTCAGCATCGCGCTGTGAACCTGGACCTACTTTCATTAATTTCGCCCGTTCAGCTATTTCTGGTAACCAACCTCTAGCTTCGCCCACTAAAATAGTAACCGGATTCGCCATACAACGTTGACCGGCAGCACCAAAAGCAGAACCAAGTAAATCATTAATCGCTCGATCTTTATTAGCATCAGGCATGATCACCATATGGTTTTTAGCACCCATCATACATTGCGCGCGTTTACCATGTTTAGCCGAATGGTTATAAATGTGTGTACCTACATTTGTTGAACCAATAAATGAAACCGCTTTAATGTCTTTGTGCTCAATTAAACGGTTAACCACATCAGGTCCACCATGAACAACGTTTAGTACGCCCGGCGGTAAACCAGCTTCAAGTGCTAACTCTACCATTCTAATCGTTGACGATGGATCTTGCTCGGAAGGTTTTAAAATAAAAGTGTTACCACAGGCAATTGCAGGCGGAAACATAAATGCGGCAAGCATTAGCGGGAAATTAAATGCCGTAATACCTAAACCTACACCCAGTGGCTTATGTAAACTATAAACATCAACCCCTGTTGCAGCGTTATTAGACATTTCACCCATTTGTAAACGGGCAATACTACAGGCATTTTCAATAGCGTCTAAAGCGCGTCCAACTTCACCTTCAGCATCAGGTAACGTTTTACCATGCTCTAAGGTAACCAATTCAGCCAATTCAGCCGTATTTTCACGAATTAATTGCTGAAGTTTCAACATAATACGGGTGCGATTTGCAACAGACACTTTTGACCAGGTCTTAAATGCTTCTTGTGCCGAAGCAACCGCAGCATCAACTTCTTCCTGTGTCGCAACAGGTACTTTCGCCACAACTTCTTGCGTTGCAGGGTTTAATACGTCTAACCACACGTCTGATTTTGACTGAACTTTTTCGCCACCAATAATTAGTGGAATTTTTCTGATGCTCATAGTTGAACCCATATTTGAATAATAAGTGGATAATTAGGGCTAAGGTATGCCTTTATTACCCCAAGAACAACAGCCATAAATGCACCATGCATTGCAAATATACAAGACACAATAAATAATTATTGTTAAAGTACAATAATGAACTGGGATGATATAAAAATATTTTTAGAAGTTGCCCGTACTGAAAAACTTTCAGAAGCAGCGAAACGATTAAACATGGATCCATCTACGGTATCCAGGCGTTTGCATAAACTCGAAGAAAGTTTAACGACACAACTGTTTGAACGTACTGTTGAAGGTCATGTACTGACTGATGATGGAGAAAAACTGTTAAATTCAGCCCGTCGTATGGAACTTGATGCCTCCCACGCCTTTGAGGATATTAAAAATAACAATGAAGTAAACAGCGGCAGAGTACGCATTGGTGTAACTGAAGCCTTTGGTACTTTTTTCATTGCTCCGCACCTGCTTGCTCTACGCCAACAATACCCCAATATTCAAGTCGATTTACTACACTTTTCACGAGATGTAAAAATAAGTCGAAATGAAGCTGATATTGCCATTGCAGTTGAACGCCCCAAAAGCACTTCAACTATTATTGCCAAGTTATGTGATTACAAATTACAACTTTATGCGCATAATAATTATTTAAACAATACCAATAAAGCAATTAATTTCACGACGTTAAATCAACATGACTGGGTAAGTTACGTTGATAACTTACTTTTTACCGATCAACTTTCTTACGTAAAAGAACTCAACACTCAACCTGAAGCCACTTTTAGAAGTACCAGTATTATTAGCCAGTACTCTGCAATTAAAAGTGGCATTGGCATCGGCATTCTTCCCTGCTTCCTGGCAGAGCAGGATACAAGTCTGGTTAAATTATGCGCTGATGAAATTGATGTTACCCGAAGTTTTTGGCTGGTAACTCACCCGGAAAGTAAACGCTTATCGCACGTCGCCAGTGTGTGGGAATACCTTAAAAAATTAGCTAAAGATAAACATAGTTTATTAATACCTGATTAGAAATTATCGATACCGCTTACTTCATTTGTTCACATTTTACCTTTGATAAAATAATAGAATAGCGACTAGAAAGGACCAAGCAAGTCGATCATTTTTATTTTTTATTTTTTAAATGTAACAGTCCATTCAGGGGATTATTCTAATTTATGGCGCACATAAATGTGCGTTCTACGAGTACGTATATTTGACCGACAGCCCTGTAGTTCGTGGATTTATCCACGCATCACTTTAAATGAATACTGGGTAGTAAAAAAAATTAAAAAGAACTTCTTTGCCGCACAAAAGATTGCAAATTTTCAATCGCTTGCGGATCACCCTTATTAGTTTGGCAAACACTTTTTTGGTACTGATAACTAAAAACATCAAACCATAAATCTAACAATTGTGCATTATCCGCCTCACCCGCCATATCAAGGATCCGAGCTGCAACTTCAGCTGTAGCCAATTGAGTATCATTGGCTGCACTACGTATCTGGTAACGGGAACTGATTTGTTCACCCTGCCTTTTTTCCGGCGTAAATGACACTACCGGCAATTGAGATAAATAAGGACTTTTCCGAAACATTTTTCTCGCTTCACGCCAGCTACCATCAAGCATAATAAATAACGGTCGTTTATCTGGATGGCAAATCACTTTTTCAGTCACGACTTGTCGTTCTGAATCAACGTATTGCTCAGGAAAAACGACAAAAGGCTGCCATTGCTTATCCTTAATCACATCAAGTAATGCTAAATTAGGTACAGTCCGCGACCATAAAAAAGCAAAAGTATCAGGGATCAAATCAGCAATTAACCGGCCTGTGTTGCTAGGTTTCATCACCTCAGTATCATACATAAGCAATAAAAACCCGGCATTACTGACGGCTTTAGGGGTTAAATGACAAATACAATGTGATAGCGAAAGTCGACAAAGTTCACAACGTTTTACCCGCTGCCCTCTGGCTTTATAAACAGTAGTACTGAGGCTTTTTCGATATTTAAATAAACGGTGAACAGCGTGCATAAATTAACTTCATTTAATAAACAAGCTGCATTATACAAGTAAATTGCCAAATTCCTTATACCAATTATTTAAGTAAATGAACATTAACCTTATTTTAACAAAAAAACTTAACCCAAAAAAAAACGAGCTTAATGCTCGTTTTTATTCAAACGTTAGTGTCAAAAACACTAACGGTAACGTTTTATTTAAATACTGTCGTGGTTATCATTATCAACAACTAAAACATTAAACTCTTCAAGTTCACTTATTTCTGCTTTTAATTGCTCTTCTAAATGATCAATTTTTGCTATTGAATGACATAATGCTTCGGCTTTTGCTTCAATCGCTTCAGAGCGCGTTTCCATTTCATACTCAATTTGTTCGCCAAACGATTCCATTCGTGTTTCAAATGAATCCATGTCTCCGCCTGAGAATAATAACTCTTGTCCAACAGCAATTAATATACTCCCCATAGAATGCATAACAGCTTCTTCAACCACTGATTCAATTCTAGTTTCAAACTCATCACCGAAAACTTCATCCATATTCATACCATTTTCATCGATATAGAATCCGCCATCAGTTGAAAAACGAGCGTCTAATTCTTTACGTATTTTACCCAGTTCAAAAGTTAAATCTTCACCAACGCTGTTACCTTTACCTAATAATTCATTAAAAGCCAAGTTCACACCATCAACAGCCAAATCAATACCTTCCAAAGCGATATTTTTTACTTCAGGTACTACTGCACGAATTGAGGTTGAATAATCTTTCACTAATGATTGTTGATCTGAAGTAAGATCAATTTGTTTACCATTTACATATAATGTATCGTTATTAACGATCTTATAAAGTGACGTTCTGTCTTTCTCATCACCTTTAAAAAATTCAATCGCCTGCTTGCTAATTTTCATACCGGCATCAAGCTCTACGTTGCATGAATCGTGAGCAATAGCACTAGAGCATACTAACAAAGAAAGTGGTGCTAATACCAAACCAAAAGAACTAAGTGATAATGTTTTCATGACATTTCCTTTTAACGATTACGTATTTAATGTTTATTTTATTTCTTGCAAGTTACATTACAAATCTGATGCCAACTTGGATTTCATGCAAAAATTCAATAGGTTAAGGAAAAATACGTTATTGGGAGATTTATATGATTACATTTTTTTAGTTAAAAACACCAAATTATGGTTAATTTGATGATGTAAATTACGTGGGATAATTACGTGGAATAATTAAGTAGAATAGTTAAAAATTAATACTGAATACTTTGCATCTCGAATAAACGAGATTGGCACCGGGCAAATTCAAAACTTAATTGCTGCCCTTGATAAAGCTCGTCAATATCGACCGCTGCCGTAATAATTAATCGACCTTTTCGATCATAGAACTCATCTACCAAAGCAATAAAACGCCGGGCCTCATCATCTAAATGGCGTAAATCAGCCATTAAAATACCGCTACGTTGATAGCTATCTTCCACCCCGGAAAATACTGCCGGGATTAATTTTCCAGAGAAACAAGGCACATCACTAATAAAAACCGTCTGAAACTTATCAGCTAACGCAATATAATCTCTCTGACTACGTGGGCCAGAACATAGTGCTGAAAATTCGAACCAAATTACGTTTTGACTGAAGCATTGGCTTTGACCAGTAAAGGGAATTAATCGATTGTTAATATTGATACTACCCGTTTTTGCGCTTTGTTTCGTTAGCTTCTGGTATATCTGAGGAAGTTGGTCTTTATGAATATGATGTGGGAAAAAATAATCACGGTACTTTGTTTGGGCATTGAGTTTTTGATCACTATTCTTTTGAGCACTTTTCTTTTTAGTATTATTCTTTTGAAAATGATAGAAAGTTAAACGATGATCTTTATCACCATCAATCGAAATGATCTGGCAATATCGATTAATCAGTTCAATTGTTGGTAAAAACCGCTCACGTTGTAAACCGTTTTTATAAAGATTTTCTGGCTGACAATTTGAAGTAGCAATTAACACGACCCCTTGACGAAATAATTCTTTAAGTAAACCCGCAATTAATATTGCGTCACCAATATCAGTCACAAAAAACTCATCAAAACATAATACATCAAGATCAGCCGCCCAAATTCTGGCAATGTGAGTTAAAGGATCTTCCTGACCCGATAATTGATTTAATTGCTGATGCACATTTTCCATAAAACGATGAAAATGAATGCGTTTTTTATTCTTGATAGCTAATTGTTGAAAGAATAAATCCATCAGCATTGTTTTACCACGACCAACACGCCCATGAAAATAAAGTCCTTTGATACAATTATTTTTTCTAACGCTAAACCAGCGTGAACGTTTTTGATTTTCAACAAGTTGATCAGATAAAAGAGATAATGCTTCCACCGCGGCTAATTGAGCTGGATCAGGGGATATTTTTTTCGATTGAATAAGTTTTTGATAAGCCAGCTGCATGTGATACCAATTCCACTATTTACAGAAAGCAAAAAAAAAGGGCAAGACCTAAGTCTTACCCCTTATTTTCACAAAACTTTATATTATATGAGTAGTAAAATTACTCACTAGAATATAAATTATTGTGAGATGATCCGCATTGAATCAATGCCAATCATATCGAGACTTTAAAATTAAAGTGGTACGATGTTCTCTGCTTGAGGACCTTTTTGGCCTTGAGTTACTGTAAACTCAACACGTTGACCTTCTGCTAAAGTTTTGAAACCGTCGCCAGAAATTGCACTGAAATGTACAAATACGTCTGGACCAGATTCTTGCTCGATGAAACCAAAACCTTTAGACTCGTTAAACCATTTTACTGTACCAGTAGTTGTAGACATAATATTATCCTATTTATTCAAAAGTAATTTATATTTTTGTTCCTAAATAAAGAAACAAAAAGGTTTGTTGGAAGTATTGCTATTACTTATTAAACAGGACGAGTTAACAAACATCGAAATGGTATACATAAATATAGGACGAACTTTCAAGCTGGGTGCATTGTATACGTCTTAAAATGATAGTCAAGAATTTTCATTCAATTATACATTGGCGTATCGTCAATTAGAATCAACTTCACAGGTTAATTGCTTGTAAAGAAAACAATAACTGTTTAGTTATAACTGGTACGATCATTTACCTACTCTGCAATAAATCTGCCTTTACGACAACAACAAAAATACAGCTTATAATTTAAACAGTGATAAATTGAGTTTTAATCAATGGTCAAAATATTCGTTTTAAATAAAAAAATAATTTTTTTTCGATAATTTTTTTTTGTTGCATTGTTTATTACTCTTGCATTGTTAACACTGAATTTAGGTGACGTTAATTTTTAATTGTATATTGGTAACATAAACAAAGTTTTTTTTATAACGGGTGATAAACCAGAAACTTCTGTTTCAAACAATAGTATTAAACATTGTTATAAATAGCTTAGATAAGTTGTTTTCATTAATGTCCCGTTTAAATTGGAACTCATCCCACCAGTTAACCTATCTATTTGTAATTATTGTGCTTTTACCCTATAAATTATCTTATGTATTTATCACGACATATTAACAATCGTATATTTCAATAATAATAATAAGGATAAAAAATGATTAACAAATTTTTAGTTTTACTTTCAACCTCCGTATTGGCGATGTTGTTTATCGTTGCCCCGGTACAGGCTGATACTTCTGGCAGCACCAAATACCCTGTGGTTCTGGTTCATGGACTATCTGGGTTTGATACCGCATTAGGAGACTATTTTTACGGTGTAAAAGGGACTTTAGCCAACGTTGGCGCTAATGAAGTTTACACTCCACAAATTACAGGATATGAAACGAGTGAAGTAAGAGGAGAAGAACTGTTAGCCTATTTAGAAGAGCTCCAGGCAGTAACAGGTGCTCAAAAATTTAATTTAATTGGTCATTCTCAAGGAGGTATGGATTCACGGTATGTGGCTTCAATTCGACCTGACTTAGTTGCTTCTGTAACTTCAGTTGGCTCACCTCATTTTGGTTCTGAAACGGCTGATTTAATCAAAGACTCTCCATTAGAAGGTATAGCGTTAAGTATAGGTAATGCTGTTGGAGCTTTTTTAGCTGCTTTAACTGGCGATACCTCACAACAGTCAAATGCAATGGGTTCACTGGAAGCATTAAATTCAACTGATGCCGCTATTTTTAACGCTAAATATCCTGAGGGTTTACGTCATGGAACCTGTCAGGTAACCCCGAGTTATAATGCTGGATCCTGGTGGTGGCCTAATTGGGTTTATGATTATTCAGTCAATGATGGTGATCATAATGTAAATGGTGTGGCGTATTACTCATGGTCGGGTACTTTTACTCCTTTATTGGATTCAAATGTATTAGACGTTGCAGATGCTTTACTTGGGGTAACATATTGGACTATTGGCGAAGCAAACGATGGTTTGGTTGGTCGGTGTTCAAGCCATTTAGGTAAAGTTATCCGCGATGATTATACGATGAACCATGCCGATGAGATAAATGGTATGTTCGGTTTACAAGGCCTATGGAATGCTGATCCATTGCAATTATATAAAGCGCATGTAATTCGCCTTAAAGCAGCCGGATTATAGGTTAAAGGTATTATTTTGAAATTCAACAGACTCACTCTTTTGTGTTTCATTTTAGCAGCGTTCCTTCTGGGAGGAGCGCTACTGAGTCAAATACAAACTAACAATTTACCTGTAAAGGTTGCAGAGCAAAGGCTACCACCATCAAATACAAATTTTGGGGAAGCATTACCCTCTCAACAGCTAAGTAACATAGTCCACCAACAAAACAAACATGCGGGTGAACCGGAACCTCCTGCAAACCTACCCACTTCGTTACTTGGATCACCTTTACCACAATCACTTGATATTCATGCTGACGGTACTCTGGTCATCAACAAAAAAATCCTTTACCTCTTTGATTTTTATTTATCCGCAATGGGAGAAGAAAGCATAGAAGTTATTGTCAGCCGCATTAAACATAACCTTACACAACAACTCTACACACCTGCATTAGAGCAATGCTTAAACATTTTAGCTGGTTATCTGGAATACCGTAATGAAATTACTGTACTGAAACGTCAATTTAATCAGGAAAGTGATCAAGGTTATTCACTTGAAAAAGTAAGTTCTGCCCGCAATCTCACCATTGCTGCAAGGTCAAAGTTTTTATCAAATGAAGTGATTGAAGCATTTTTCGAGCAAGCAGATCAATATGAAGATTACATGCTCAAATTAGTGTCTATTGCTGAAAACCCTCAACTAAGCGTACAACAAAAGCAAACTGAAAAAGAGCTGCTAAATTCGAATAGCCCACAGTGGTTGCTTGACCAGCAAAAAAAAGCGAATCAACTCAATGACTACCGACGCCAATATCAAAAACTGCAAGCCCAGGGCGCTAATACCTATGAATTAACATTACTGGCAGAGCAAGAATTTTCAGTTGAAGCGGCTGACCGACTTGCTGAACTCGCGAAAAAACGCGAACAATGGGATCAACGTTTAAACCAATACCGGGTTGAATTAAATACGATTGTCGCAATGGCTCTGGAAAGTGACCAGCAACGTCAAGAAATCACACGATTAAGAGCGCTTTATTTTACCGCACAAGAAATAAAACGGGTTAATGCACTCGACAGTAACTATTTGTTAAATCACGTTGCGGGCGAGTAAAGCTTAACATTCAATAATCATCTACCTTCAATAACCATCTACCTTCAATAATAAAGTTAAAGTGCATTTACCTTAACTTTATTATTGGTATCACGGCTTTTTCGAATCAATTCATCACTGGCAATTATTGAAGACGATTTTGCTAATCTATCGTACAGGAGAACATTCACCGTAGCNGCCAAATTCATACAACCAACCGTTGGGATATAAACCACTGCATCTGCCCTATCGATAACGTCTTGCCCTATAGTTCCGTCTTCCGGTCCGAAAACATAAATGACCTGCTCAGGATGTTCAAACTGAGGTAATGGTATTGCCCCTTCAGCTAATTCAACACAAACAACTTTAGTTTCTGCTGAGATATTATCCAGAATAGAATCTACCCCGGTTAATGGAATGCTTTGGGTAATACGCTTAGTATCCGTATGAAATTTTGCAGCATTAGCATAACGCTTACCGGTATAAAAAACAGAATTCACCTGATAACACCCTGCCGCACGCATTACCGCTCCAACATTAGACGGGCTTTTTGGGTTAGATAAACCGATACTGACTTTTGACTCTTGCATCACTCTCTTCAAATTAAACTACAATATGGTGCTAATTCTCCCGATTTTTCAACTCAACTACAAGCCAGCAGGTTAAATATAATTTTTTTGAAAGAAATATTAAGATCCCACGTTCTTTATCTGTTGGTAAATTATTTAATCCAAACTTAACTTAGACTAAGGGATGTTATGAAAAAAACAACGTTGATATTAGCTGTTACCAGCTTAACTCTATTCAATTCATTTACAGCTAATGCTGATCTTTCACCAATGCAGGAAAAAGTAAAAGTTGCCATGAAAATGGAGCATAGAACCGAAGTTGACACTAAACGGGACCGCAACAGAAATCCAATTAAAGCATTAGATTTTTTTGGTATGAAGACTGATATGAAAGTTATCGAATTCGCACCAGGAAATGGTTGGTATACCAAAATTTTAGGACCCGTGTTAAATGACAAAGGTGAATTACATTTAGCTTATAATGCTGAATGGTTAGAAGACTTAAATCCTCTTTTAGAGAAAAAAGCATTCAACAATACTAAAAAATTACCGATCCCACTCAACTGGAATAGCGCTGAACGCAGATACAGTTTAGGCGATCTTAATTTTGGTATGAAAGATGCGGATATGGTTCTTAATATTCGCGAATACCATAATTTTAATTTAGAAGACAAAGCTAAACTTAATAAAGCCGCTTTTGATGCGCTAAAATCAGGTGGGAAATACATCATCGTTGATCACACCCGTCGCCACATGCAAGCGGAAACCCGTGAAATGGGACGAAGAGAAGATCCGGTCAAAGTAATTTTAGAAGTACAGGAAGCAGGTTTCATTTTAGAAAAATCTTCAGACATGTTTTTCCGACCTGATGATGAGCTACGTTATGAGGTAGGTCGTAAAACGGTAAGGGGTAATACTGACCGATTCAGTTTTGTTTTTATCAAACCTTAGAATAGTAAATTAAAGATCCCTTAATTTATTCCTATTCACCTGACTCTGCTATTGTTTATAAAAATATAGCAGAGTTTCAATACTCTATTTCAAATTTTTTTATTATAAACAGTATTGTTGTTTTCACTTGATAATATTATCATCCTCTTTCATTTTTTCAAAAATAAACTGGAAATTTATGTCTAAAAGTCTTTTACGCCGTTTTTTATCAACAAGTTTCGCTGTGAGTACAATAGCAGCAACAACTTTATTAACTTCGACCTCTTCACTTGCCACAATTGTCGAGTTTCAAACTTCCCACGGTAATTTTCAAGTAAATTTATACGATGAAAGAACGCCTGTAACGGTCTCGAATTTTTTAAGTTATGTTAATGATGGTACCTATACTAATACCGTTATACACAGAGTCGTGAAAAATTTTATTGTTCAGGGCGGAGGATACACTTATGGTGGTGAAGGATTATTAAATGTAGTAAAAAAACCAGCGATAGTTAACGAACCAATATTTTCAAATGTAACTGGCACTATTGCTATGGCTAAAACAAGTGATCCAAATAGTGCCACCAACCAATGGTTTTTTAATTTAAAAAATAATAGTCAGTCGCTGGACGTGAAAGCTAATAGCGGTGGTTTTACCGTATTTGGTCAAGTGATTGGCGACGGAATGGAAGTGATCAATGATATTGCTGGTTTACCTTTATGTAGCAGTATTCCCATTGCAGGTTTAGATAATTGCCAAACGACTCCTGGCGCAGAAAATTTTGTCACTGTATCGGCAATTACAATTGTAGATTCATCTTCTGCTACAGCAGCAAATTTAAACCCTGTGCCAAATACCTTAATAAATAAAAGTGGAAGTGGTAGCAGCAGTGGTGGTGGTGGTTCAACAACTTGGTTGAGTCTTATTGCATTATCAATTTTCTCGCTTGTTCGAAGGAAAATTAAAGCGATTTAAGCTTTCAACGTTCGATTTATATTGATATTGATAACCACAAAATCACGCAAAAAATAAGGCGAGTATTTCAACATTAAATTGAATTACTCGCCTTTCTTTTTACTTTTCTATTTTAATTTTCTCTTTATATTTTCTCTCTATAAATCATAAAGACGAATTAATTACTTTTCCTGATAAAACGCTGACATTGCTTTATAAAGAGAATACAAATCAACTTTAGACCCAACCGCATAAGGTGAGTGAATCGATAAAATTGGTACACCAAAATCTATCACTTCCATATTATCATCAGATAAATCACTACCTATAGTGCCACCCGATGCCCTTCCTTTATAGGTACTCGTTTGCCATTTGATTTTATTATTGTCTAAATAATTGCGCGTCCACGCCATATACTCAGAATTTGCATTAAAACCACCGCCATATAATTTTAAGTTAATACCATTACCTAAACGCGGCGCATTGCCTAATTCCCAAACATTAGCCCAGGTTGGGTTAACACCGGGGTTAACGTCTGCTGAAATTACTTTAGTATTACGCAGAACTTTACGCAGGAAGAAATCGTTATATTCACTACCCATTTTCTGATAAAGCAAGGTACTGATCAAATCAACCAGATAACTTGAACCAGCTCCGGTATTATTAATATTGCCAACTTCTTCGTTATCTACAAGATACGCAATAGCCGTATATTCAGGATTTATCTGCTCAGTAAGCGCTTTTACTGCCGCAATAGAAGAAGCCTTATCATCCTGACCATAAGCGGCTATCATGCTGCGGTCAAAACCAACATCTCTAGGTTTAATTGCCGGTACTAATGCCAATTCTGCTGAAACCAAATCTTCAACAGTAATGTCATATTCCTTAGCTAAAAATTCAATCATCAGTTTTTCAACTGATTTTTCGAAACCCGGTTTAGATGCGATAATGACATCTAATTCTTCTTTTTTAATAACATCACGACTTATACGTTTACGATGCTTATGGTCAACATGAGGCGCTAAATCAGTCACCATCAAAATAGGATCATTCTCGTTAAAACCGACAGAAATGTTAACCACAGTGCCATCTTTTTTATCAACACGACCAACAAGTGCAAGCGGAATATTTACCCACTGATAACTCTTGATCCCACCATGAACATAAGTTTGAAACATGCCAAACTTTTCCTTTTCATATAAAGGACGTCCTTTTAACTCCAGGCGTGGAGAATCAATATGCGAGCCAACAATTCTCAAACCTTGGACTAACTCTTTTTTACCAATAACGATTAAAACTATTGTACGATCACGATTTACATCATAAAAACGACTGCCGGGTTTAAGAACGCTATTTTCTGAAAGCCTTTTAAAACCTTGCTTTTCAACTCTCTTAATGGTCTCAGTGACAAAAGTTAACTCGGTAGGCGCTTTATAAATAAAATCTTTATAGTCAGTAGCATAAGCTTCAACTGCTTTTAATTCGCTTTCACTTAACAATAACCAGCTGGATAATACTTCTTTTTTATCTTTTTTTGTTGTTGAATTTTCGTCAGCAAAACTAGCACTTGATAAAGACAAAGCACTAATAATTGCGATATTAATGAGGGTTTTGAATAATTTCATTTAATTTTCTTCTTAATTAATTTGTTTAAAAATTATTTTGATGAACAGGATAAAGTTATAATAAAAGCGATTAATATAAGTTAACAAGGATTAATCGATGAAAACATCATATTTATCGAGCAGTAACTTTATAACGAGTATTATTTACCCAAACGACTGAAAATAATACCTAAACGCTACGGCTGTTTTTCTAACCAGTGATCTAACAAATATCGGGCAATTGACTCCTTGCGGGGTAATTGAAAATTATCACCATCATCGCCCCAATTATCGAACGTTCTAATTTCTTGTGCAGTAAACCAATGCGCATCAGCTATTTCTTCATTATCAATATTAAACTCAGGGTTTTTCGTTGTCGCAAAAAAAACAATCATCATTGAACATGGAAACGCCTAGGGCTGGGAGGCCATATAAGTAACATCGCTGACTTCAATTCCCGCTTCTTCCTGTACTTCTCTGATAACCGCTTCTTCTAAAGATTCCCCTGGATCAACAAAACCAGCTAAAGTTGAAACCACTTGTGAAGAAATTTTATGATGTTGCGCCAATAAACATTTTGCAGGTCCATTTTCCGGTTGATATTCCACTAACATTATAACGGCGGGATCGGTACGGGGATAACTTTCCTTATGACAATTTTCATTTTGACATCTCCGAATATGCCTCCCTTCATAAGCAAGGCTTTTGTGACCACAAAATCCACAAAACTGATGATGTACATGCCAATATGACAGCGCTTTTCCGTACGCCAGAATAGAAGCATCTCTTGAGGTTAATAACGGTAAACACATTCTAAAATCAAGGCTCTGTTCCATCTAATTGTTGTCTATACTTATAAGTGAGCATAACTCATTGAGGTTAAAGGCAATGAAGACAAA
>JABSOJ010000418.1 GCA_013216005.1 Alteromonadaceae bacterium
AACACACAAATACATGGCTACATTTTATGACTTTTAAAGTCTATTTAAATCAATGCCTTAAATGTGCGGAATGTAGGCTAAACCTTTTCAAAAAATATTAACTATAAAAAATGGTTATATAACTCAGTATGTCGATAACTTGCCGGATTGGTGTCTTATTTTTGTTTAAATGCTAAGGCCGTTAAGCGTTCAATTTAGAGAATTGGTTGCTCACCTTTATAAAAGTGGGGTCAGAGTAAACTTAAATTAGTTTAGATATTTAACAATAGGTTACGTGTTTTTTGCTTAAGTTTACTCTGACCCCACTTTTGTTCCTGCTCCTGTTTTTTTTACCGCGTAGGATGGGTTAGCCAAAGGCGTAACCCATCAAAACATAAGTTTTATTGAATGCTTAAGTCATAGGATACAATTCACTCTACTTACTAACAAAAATCGCAGTAGTAAGTGCTGGCACACTAAAACCATGTTCAGATATTTTACTACTTTTAACCACTTTATCCGTCCCATCCAACTGCACCGGATGTAAGTTGTACTGGCGCGCATCGGTAAATGGAATTTGTTTAGATTCAGTACTGGTGTTAAAAATAACCACCAGCTTGTTTATCTCGTTTGTACTGTTAACTGGTTTGGCTTGTTCAATACTCATCACAATCAAACCTGTTTGCTGGTTTTTACCCGTATTATGAAATTTTACCTGATTGATGATGCTATCAGCGGTATTCAGTCTAAACAGCGGGGTGCTCATACGTATTTTAATAAACTCGATAAATACCGCATTACTGTATTGAATGTCGCTGGCGGTAACATGATCTCTGCCTTCATTTTTGGCGAGTACTTCTTTGATCATTGACCAGTTTTCTTTATCTTTATCGGCAGGCGGTAAGCCAACATCGTAGTTGTTGTCTGTCATGGTGAAATCGACTTTGTTGAACCAATCGCCATAATCGTAACTGTCGCGGAGAAAAGCTTTAGAGCGTAATAACTCTGAGCCCATATGTAAAAAAGGAATTCCCTGAGCAAGTATCGGAAACGATAATCCCTGTAATTGCATACGTACCCGGTCGTGGGTTGAAGTATGGTAAGCAATACGGTATTGGTTATTATCCCATAAGGTTTGGTTATCGTGTTTTGAAATGTAATTAATGGTATCTGCGGGATCAAGCGCATAACCCGTAGGTTGGTTACCGTAAGGAATATCTTTACCGGTTACCTGCTCGGACTGGGCATTTTCAATGGGAAAATTAGACAGATTACCGGCCAAGCCAACGCGAAGTTGGTCCATCAATAAAGTGTAATGCTTAGAATATTCTTGCTGACTTTTAAGATCGTCTTCTACCACATTCAATTCATTCGGGGCAGTGCCTAAACCATTGCCAATGCCCTGACTTTTGCGAATACCTTTGCCGCTGGCAGTAAAAGCACCACCACGAATTGCGTCGCGCATTCTGTCGGTGAAAGTACCAATTTCTGTACCACCCAACTCCAATTGACTAGCTTGAATAAAACGTTGATTGTCAGCAACTTCACCGAAATTCCAGCCTTCACCATAAAAATAAGTATCGGCATCAACTTGTCGAACAGCTTCACGGGCTTTTAACATGGCTGCTTTTGGCTGGTGACCCATTAAATCAAAACGAAAGCCATCAATTTTGTAATCTCGTGACCATACCACTAATGAATCTATCATCAGCTTTTCCATCATTACTCGCTCGGTAGCGGTATTATCACAGCAAGTTGATTGCGCAATTGCACCTGAAATGGGATCTAAACGATGGTAATAATTTGGCACAATCTTATCCAGCACAGCCTTTGGTTCAAGGCTAGCCTGATGCGTATGATTATAAACCACATCCATGATCACCCTGAAACCCAGATTATGGATGCTTTGCACCATTTCTCTAAATTCTTTGATGCGTGATCCACCATCAGAATTTACCGCATAACTACCTTCCGGCACAGTGTAATGAAATGGATCATAACCCCAGTTATAGTCGTCAATTGCTCTAATAGAAGATACCACCGCCTGACGTTGTTCATCACCTTTGGGTAATTTTGTTAAATAAGTGTGTACTGTTTGATTTGCCTCAATGTTATTGCTGCACAACATATTTTCAGGGCTTAGCTGACAAACTTTACTTATTTTATCGTTTAGATTAATCGCCTTACTTTCATCAACCGTGGCTATGTCGAATGCAGGTAGCAAGTGAATATTGTTAATACCCGCTTGTTGTAACGATTTTAAATGGGTGATCCCTGCGCTGTTCTGTTCAGAAAAAGCTTTATATTTACCACGATATAACGGGTTGGAAAGCTTTGGATCATGGGCGCTGAAATCACGGATATGCGTTTCATAAAAAATATTATTTTCAGGCTCACCTACAATAATATCTTTCTGAGTATCCCACCCCTCAGGCTGAGTTTTAGCCGAATTTAAATCGATAACATGCGAATATTCGCTGTTCGTTGACAAACTTAATGAATAGGGATCAGTGGTAATTAATTTCTTAAAGTTTTTACTGGCAGGATGGTAAAGATCAATTTGGTATTGATAAAAAGCTGAAGCATTATCAAGTCCGGTAGAAGCCGACCATATACCCGTTTTAGACTCTTCTGACATGACAATTGTTGCAGGGTTAGCCGGAGATTTATCTTGATTAAATAACCGTAATGTTACTTTGGTTGCCGTTGGTGACCAAAGTGTAAAGTTTACTTTGTCATTGCTGATAACAGCGCCGAAATCATCATATTCATTCGCGTCATTCTCACCACGGGTATATAAATAGTCCAGCAAATTGGCGGTTTGAACATAAGCAATTGCTTTTGGCTGTGACTGTTCGTCAGTAGTTTGTGTATTAGCTGCTGAATTAAACTCAACCACCATTAATTGCTGTTTCAGCCAAAGCTTAGTTTGTGTATCAGATAAAGAAACAGCATAGGCCTGAAAATCAGCTAAATGAGGATGTTGTTGTTTCAATTCTGCAGGC
This sequence comes from Alteromonadaceae bacterium, assembly GCA_013216005.1. Taxonomy (GTDB): domain Bacteria; phylum Pseudomonadota; class Gammaproteobacteria; order Enterobacterales; family Alteromonadaceae; genus JABSOI01. Next base: position 2,985 of record JABSOJ010000418.1, read on the forward strand.
ATATCGGTTTGCGTTAACACTGCGCTGCTTTCGAGACTTTTATCCTGCGTTACATTGACCAGCTTATATAATTTTGATTGAGCGTCTGTCGCTTTTTTAGGTAATAGCAGTAATTTTGGTTCAATCCAGTGTGCGGAATAATCACTGGGCAATAAAGAAAGTTGTTCAATAGACAAAGGAATTTCAATTACTTGCTTTTGTTCGCAAGCACCTAATACTCCAATCGCTATGAGTGGTAAAAAGAGGGCGGGAATTTTCCACATTGTTTTATTCACTTTTTTAATTACTATTTTTTTTATTATTTTATAACCGTTTATGTGCTTGTAATTAATGTACGACTTAATGCAAAAGATAAACAGTTCCTTTAGAAAATTACATACGTATTCACAATAAACATAGTCAATTTATCGCGGTTTAACCAAATAAGAACAAAAGTGAGGTTGTAGGATGGGTTAGCCAACGGCGTAACCCATCATTTGATGGCACAAGCAATTATTGATGTAATAAAAATCAAGAGATTGATGGGTTACGCCTGCTGCTAACCCATCCTACGCGATAAATAAAATAGGGGTTAGGAACAAAAGTGGGGTTTTAAAAACAGGAATATAAGTGGGGTTGTAGGATGGGTTAGCCAACGGCGTAACCCATCATTTGATGGCACAAGAATTATTGATGTAATAAAAACCAAGAGATTGATGGGTTACGCCTGCTGCTAACCCATCCTACGCGATAAATAAAATAGGGGTTAGGAACAAAAGTGGG
>JABSOJ010000419.1 GCA_013216005.1 Alteromonadaceae bacterium
GGGTGCGGGGTCAGGTCTTGCCTTGTAATTCTAGACAAAAAGGCAAAAAGGCAAAAAACAAGACCTGACCCCACACCTTCTGACCCCACACCTTTTCGTTTCCTTTTTTTGAACCTCATTTCTTATGTATTTAGCAACATTTTGAAAATCATCTTCATTAATAGCTTTGGGTTTTAGCTCAACTAATTTTTGCAACACTTTTAGTGAATGCTCAAACTTCCCTAATGAACTATACGAAAGAGCTGTTGCTAACATAAAATCCGTATCTCCAAATATGTCATTATTTAGAGAAAAAGCTTTCTTCATAGACGTAATAGCTAGCATGTATTGGTTAAGCTTTTGGTAAGCAATAGTCAGATTGCGGTATGAAAATTCATACTCTCCTCCTTGCAACGCTAATTTACCATACTCAATTACTTGTTCATATTTCCCTAAAACCAACAATAACCCTGTAAATTTATTATATGCATCATAAAAATTTGGTATGTTTTCAATTATCTTTTTATATTCAGCTTCAGATTTAATTAAGTAAATTTTCTGTTGTTCTCCTTCTTGTTTTGCACCTAATTGAAAATAATAATCAGCCTTAGCCAACTTAAGCTGTTTAACATAGCCACTTTTTAATGCGATACCTAGGTCAAAGCTATTTAAGCCAAGCTCAAAATCTGAATTTAGAACCGCCAACCAGCCTAATTTTAGAAAATAAAAACCAGTACTTTTACACTTTTTATCAGCTCCAACTCTAAATATTTCTATAACTTCATCATAAGAATTATTTTCGAAATAAACGTCATTGACCCTATCCCAAATATCAATACATACTTCAGGTGATTTCACGTTAGACGCTATTACGTATGACGGGATAAAAAAAACAAAAAACATTATTGATTTGTATAACATATTTATATTATGTAACTATCTAAATTTTCAATGATATATATTTAACATGTAATATTGTTACATTCAAATAATCACAAGGAAATTAATACTTTAATACTTACTTAGAAATGTATAGTTGACATTATAAAGTTAAAATCAATCAGATCATTGATGTCCGTTTAGCGCACCAAGAAGCCCTTAGCGCTAGATAATTTTTATCGCCAAGATTGCAACAAGTTGGGGGTCCGGTTTAATCGTCACTAAGTACCACATTGAAGACATAAGCTATTATAGCTAATTGGACAGGTTGGATTAGATTTTGTATCGATAACGCCGCATTAAGCGGCAATAAAATGGTTGGCTAAAATAAGCGAGGTACGAGCAAAAAGCCAACTGTTTTTTGTCCGTTTAAATGCCTTGTTAGCCATGCCGAATTCATATACTAAGTGCGACACCCAATTTAATAAAAACGATGAACTGCTATATCCTTAGTTTTTTGCTCCTACCACGAAGTAAAAACCTATGAAATACAATCAGCTCACCGAGGGTGATAGATATATGATAGTCGCGTTAAAAAGGCAAGGATTAAGTTTTACTAACATTGCCAAAGCTATCGGAAAACACAGAAGTACCATATATCGAGAATTTAAACGCAATACTTGTTGGCATCAAGATGGCTCATATCGACCTATCAAAGCACAGCGACGGACAAAAGCTCGACGTCGACGCTCAAGGCGAAACCAACACTTTACACAGAAAGATTACGCCATTGTTAGGAGATTATTATATAAACAATGGAGCCCTGAACAAATAACGGGGCACCTAAAGAAGGAAGGTTTACGCTGTTTCAGTCATGAAACTATTTACCGCTATATTTGGCGTGACAAAAAGAATGGTGGCACTTTATGGAAACAATTACGCTGTGCTAATAAACGAAGACGTAAACGTTACAAGGCTTATGACAGTCGCGGCAGGCTTGCCGATAAACGTAATATAGCAGACCGACCAGCTGAGGTAGAAACACGTAAAACACAAGGTCATTGGGAAATAGATACCGTAATGGGTAAAGGCTCCAAACACTGCATAGTCACACTGGTTGAGCGAAAAACTGGCTACACATTGATAGGTCAATTAAACGATAGAACAACCAAATCAACCAACAAGCGAACAATAAAGTTAATGAGTAAAATGCCAGAGCAATTTAAAACCATTACATCAGATAATGGCACCGAGTTTCATCAATATAAGAAAGTAGAAGAAGCCACTAATTGCCCTTATTACTTTGCTAACCCACATCACTCCTGGGAGCGTGGAACGAACGAAAATACTAATGGTTTGATAAGACAATATTTGATTAAAGGAACTTCAATGAAAGGCTTAACTCAGCAACGATGCAATATCATCGCTGCAAAATTAAATACACGACCAAGAAAACGACTTGGCTATAAAACACCAGAGGAATGCTTTAATGAATAATTACTTTTGTCGCACTTCAAACTTGAAACTAAGCATTGGAAACCTTCATTGAATATACAACAGGAGTACTAGGACTGTCACTAGGGCAAGTGCCATAAGCTGAAATAATAGTGCTCTTTTGTGTAGCCATTGCAGTTAAGGCTAAAGAATAATACCTTTTTCCTATTTCACTTGTACCGTCAATAACAACCGTGTCATCAGAAATCACAGCGGCTGTACAACCACCTGTTCCTGTTTCCCACTGCCCTGAAGCCGCACATCCCATGGTTATATAAACTAGATTGGGAGTACTTGAATTATTAGTTATTTCTTTAATATTACAATTAAAGGAATGTGCAAATGATTGTGAAGAACATAGTAAAGCAATAATAAATAAAAAATTTTTGTTCATGAGTAATCCATTGTTGAAGTTTAATATTAGATGGCTAACAATTTAATAGTGCGCGATTTGCGCATTTTCCTGCTTACAAGTCGCGCACTTTTTTATTTTTACTATTAATAGCAAATTCAATAAAGTTTTTCTACTTAAAGCACTTATAAATATATTTTAAAATTATCAATGGACGAAAGTGCGCGATTTGCGCATTTTCCTGAATAGAGGGGAAACATGTTTCAGTTGTATGTTTGTACAGTCGCTATTGGAAATAAATATGAAAATAATTACTTAAAATGTAAATACTTTGTTTTAGGGATACTATTAATACTCATCAGTGACATTACTCGAATAATTCATTAGAAAATATATGGAAAAACATTTGAGGAAAATGTCAGCAATGCGAACAAAGAAGTCCTTTGGATAAGATCACATAATTTCAAAGCATTAGTAATCATAAAGATGAAAACTACTTTATGGGGTCTAAGGTGCAACGGAACAGATAACCTCGTTAAGAGATAATTCCACATATGGAGCAGGTTAGGATATGTGTAATTATAGGATTTTGACTTCTACTAAAATGATTAAAACCTTTGTTATAACTAGTCTAGAGAGAATGTTGATTGAATAAACAGAAGGTGATTTTAATTATAATCTTATATTTTTGTTACTTCCACCAAGTATTCCGTATTGAATAGCCAAATTAAGTATAGGTAAGTTGGCCTAGTATACGGAGGTGGCCAATAAAAATAAATAGCAGTTCATATTGGCCTCCTTTTATTTGGCTATTTAAGTTGGCTACAGGGATACATCTTTGACTAAGGGAAGACTACGCAAAAGGTGAGCTAAAATCCTTAACTAGGTTTTCTGTTCCGTTGCACCTTAGACCCCTATTTGAAGGGGATGAGGAAAAATCGCCTATCCTACTCAATACTGTTAAAGTGATCGTCGTTAGAGTTTTAAAAGCTAAAGAAGAAAAAGAAAATATTGCAATGCTTGCTGATAATTTTTAT
>JABSOJ010000420.1 GCA_013216005.1 Alteromonadaceae bacterium
AAAAGCATTTGGGGATTTCACCAAAATCTTATGCTTTATATCAACAATGTTTATTTGCCAAACAATTGCTGCACCAAACAAAATTACCGATAACACAAGTGGCTTTGGCAAGTGGTTTTGATAGTGTTCGTCGATTCAATGACTGTTTTCAATCGCAACTTAAATTAACTCCCACGCAAATGCGAAAATCGGGGGGAGCGCAATCGAATGCAATAAAGCTAAAACTGTATTATCGTCCGCCTTTTGACTGGTCATTAATGAGTAATATTTTTATGGCCAGAGCTATTGAGACACTTGAATGGGTTGATGAGCATAGTTATGGAAGAACTTTTGACTGGTTTGGTTGTATTGGAAATTTCACCGCGCGACATATTGCAGATAAAAATTTGTTTGATGTCACTATTGAATTAGATGATGTTAAATATTTAAAGGCGATCATAAATAACATTCAAAGAATTTTAGATTTAAATGTTGATATGCAGATGGTTGAGCATGATCTTCAACAATGTTTTTCGGGTTATTTCCCCATTAAAACAGGGGTAAGATTACCCGGTATTTGGAATATGTTTGAAGCGGGGATTAGGGCTGTTTTAGGGCAACAAATATCAATTGTTGCTGCACGTAATCTTGTTTCATTATTAGTCGTTAATTTAGGTAAGTCAATTGGTGAAAAAAAGCTGTTTCCATCGCCAGAATCTGTAGCGAACAGCGAGCTAAATTTCTTAAAAATCCCTAATTCACGTAAACAAACATTGCGTAATCTTGCCCAGCATTATCTTGATCACGAAACCCCTGATGAGCCTGAGCCTTGGTTGAAATTGAAAGGAATAGGGCCATGGACGGTTGATTATGCACAACTTCGAGGATTAAGTGATCCTGATATTTTTCTAGGTACTGATCTCGGCGTAAAAAAGGCAATAGGGAAGGCAATAGGGAAGGCGATGGAAAAGTCTCTGGAAAACGCTATGGAAAAAATAACCACACAATCAACACCTGACTTTAATTCAGAGCAAGCGTCTCCATGGAGAAGCTATTTAACCTTCCAATTATGGAGCCAACTTTAATGTTTACTGATTATATTGATAGCCCATTAGGTTTAGTTGAATTTAAAGCGTCTGAGCAAGGTATTACGCAAGTTATCTTTTGTGGAAATAGTAAAAAGGCCATTAAAACGAACGAAATAACTGACAGCTGCAAACAGCAATTAACGCAATACTTTAATGGCGAACGAAAACAATTTGATGTGCCGTTAGATCCTCAAGGCACTCAATTTCAGCAATCAGTTTGGCATTGTTTATTGCAAATCCCTTTTGGTGAGACGTTATCTTACGGTGCAATTGCTGATATGTTAAATAACCCGAAAGCTGTTCGTGCGGTAGGAGGTGCCAATGGCAGAAATCCAATCAGCCTTATTGTTCCGTGTCATAGAGTTATAGGCAGTAATGGTACGTTAACAGGTTATGCTGGCGGTATTGAACGAAAATTATGGTTGTTGAAACATGAAGGGATTGAGGTTGGAAATTCTAAGGTAAACGGTAAACTTGAACTTAAAAATGTCATTAATATTCGACAATCTAAGACACAGTTTTTGAAATAAATACGGTGAGGCGTTAGTAAAAGAACAAGCTATTAAACTTGATCATATTTTCCAGAATCCAGTTCAGTAAAAAATGTTTCTCCGTCAACAAGAGCATTTGTTTCTACATTGGCAAAGCGTGAATTTAAATTTTCCATTTTAAGTGCTTCTAACTTGTTATGTTAAAATGATGAAACTATAACGGCAATAGGCGAGTCACTTTTATTAATTTCAATTGATTCTGTTTGGTTTTTAATCAAAACGTTTCCAACTTAGGTTTCTGTTTAATATGCAGTTAAAGAAAAAATGGTTAGACCTTCATTATATTGAAAGTAGCATAAATATAAAGGCTATATCTTCTGGATGAGGGGTTTTAATTGCTATATTATTAACAAAAGTTTCCCATACTCAGGACATTCTCATGAAAACTTCATTAAATGCTAATCAATGTCGAGTTATCGGCGTTATGCTCGAAAAAGAAATTACTACGCCAGACCAATATCCTCTTTCTCTTAATGGTTTAACTAATGGCTGTAATCAAAAAAGCGCCCGTGAACCTGTCATGTCGTTAACAGAAGATGATGTGCAAAATACGATTGATGAATTAACAAAAAATAATCAAATAAGTGAACAAAGGTTTTCTGGTAGTAGGGTCGTTAAGTACCAGCATCGTTTTTGTAATACAGAATTTGGTGATTTGCAATTCACTAAAAAGCAATTAGCTGTTATTTGTTTATTACTTTTAAGGGGTCCGCAAACACCGGGTGAATTGAGAACACGTAGTAATCGCTTAGCTGAATTTAATGATGTCAGTGAAGTTGATGAAACCTTAATGCAATTACAGTCACTAAATGATGAAGTTTTAGTGATGAAATTAGCACGTGAACTGGGTAAAAGAGAATCTCGTTATGCTCATTTATTTTGTCAGCCGGACGAACAGTCAACATCAGCATTAGAAATTTCAACCCCTGAAAATTCTGTCTCAGTTCCGGCAGAAGATGCATTGAAACGCATTACTTTATTAGAAGAGCAGGTGGCGCTTTTAACAAAGCAAGTGACAGAATTGCAGGAAATAATGAATTAATCACTACTGAATAAACAGATCTGCCCATTGATAACTGTGGATCTGTTATTACGTTGAAATGAATTAGTGTCATATCCTATTAGTTGAATCAGGAAATATAAGTGATCAAAATCAGGAACTTTCAAAAAGGTGATGAAATTCAGATCATAAATCTTTTTTTGAGAACAATTAGAACGGTAAATATTCGAGACTACTCACAAGAACAAGTAAATGCCTGGGCGCCGGATGAATATGATCAAGAAAAGTGGTTTAAAAAAATAGCGCTTAATGATCCGCTTGTAGCTACCATCGATAATAAAATTGTCGGTTATGCGGATGTACAAGGTGATGGTTATATTGATCATTTTTTTTGCCATGCCGATTTTCAGGGAAAGGGAATAGGTAAATTGCTGATGGAAACGCTACAAAATGCAGGAATAAAAAATGGCTGCACGCGTTTTTATTCTCACGTAAGTATTACTGCAAAGCCCTTCTTTCAATATTCAGGTTTTAAAATAGTGAAAGAACAATGGGTAGAAATCCGTGGTCAAAAGCTCAAAAATTTTGTCATGGAAAAGGTTTTATAATCTTCACTCACTCAATCAACAAAAATTAATATTAAGACCTGTTTTGTTATTTTATTGTGAAAGTTTTTATCTAAACACTCCATCTATCCAATAGATACTTACATTTTAATTCATATTTGAATGACGATTTAACCAAAAGTGAAAAGGATATAAAGATGAATAACAGGAAAATAGTTACAACAACCATTACCAGTATTTTAGCATTAGGTGTATTAGCTTCTTCTACTGCCAACGCTGTTCCTACTCAACCTAGTGCATGGGAAAAATGTGCAGGTATTGCAAAAGCGGGTAAAAATGACTGTGGAGCATTTGACGGTTCTCATAGTTGTGTCGGACAAGCTACAGGTGACAATTCAGATAATGAGTGGGTTTATGTACCACAAGGTACTTGTGAGAAAATTACTGGCGGTGTAGTTAAAGCCGTTAAACCTGCTAAAAAATGGCTCTGTTCCATAATACTGTTGTCCCTCGATGAATCCCCTATTTTTAAAGGGTTAGGCGATAAATTGGT
>JABSOJ010000421.1 GCA_013216005.1 Alteromonadaceae bacterium
GATCACTGGAAAGCATGTAATAAAGGCCTGTAGCAAAAATCAAAATAAGGGACAACAATAATATGGAACAGAGCCGTATTTTCAATACACTAACAATGAAATGATTGTGAACTAAATTCGTTTGATAAATTATTTCATTATGATTAAAAAATTTGTTCGTCATCACTATCTATCGATAATTGAATTTTTTGATGATATTCATCTATATGTAAATTAAAATGGATATCATTGCAACAAGACGGACATTCATCATAATAATTTTGGTCACCAGCTGAACTATCTATAGTTACATGAAGGTGATTTCCACAGTGTGGGCATCTAATACGTTTTTCAGTGATATCTTTATGCATGATAATTTCTCGTTAAAGTTAAACCAATTTTTTGTATTGGTCCTGAATGTAGTTTGTTTATTTTAACGGCTAATTTTTTATAAAATATTTCACTTCACTTCTCTTCTCTTTAATTCTTACTATTTATTTTTGGCACCAATCAAACCGGGTAACACTTCATATTTGTTTATTATCATGTTTAAGTTGATACAGTCCATAGCCTGTATAGGTTTGAACTCATGTAAATTAACAGCAAACATTGTTGAACTGTAACCCTAATTTAGCCTATATGGTCAGTGCCTTATTTTTAATATTGAATCGTATTAATGAATGGGTATCGACATTATTCTGGATAACATAGCCTTTGCTTGTTCTATGTAAACGCCACCAAATAGATTGGCATGATTTAAAATATGATAAAAATTGTAAATAACTTTTCGTTCTTCAAAGCCTGGTTGCAGTGGATATATTGCTTGATAAGCTTGATAAAATTCAGGGGGTAAGCAACCAAATAATTCAGTCATTGCAATATCTACCTCCCGATCACCATAATAACAAGCAGGATCAAAAATAATTGCAGTAGTTTTGCTAAAACCTAAGTTTCCCTGCCATAAATCTCCATGTACTAAACTGGGAGTGACTGAGTGATTTAACAAACCATCGTGGCAAATTTGGGTAATGTGATCAATGTCACCAATTTTAATAGATTTTTCATTTAATAATTGTAGTTGCCAGGCGATACGTTGTTCAGCGAAAAATGTTCGCCAATTACTACTCCAATTATTTGGTTGTAAGGTATTACCGATGTAATTGTCTTGTTGCCAACCAAATTGACCATGTTGGGAGTTTTTGTGCATTAAAGCCAGATTAGTACCTAATTTATGCCAATTTGTTGGGTTTGGTGGGGTGAAGGGAATGTAATTCAGCACCAAGAAACTTTTATCCAGACTTACGCCCGTGGTAATAACCTCTGGGCAAGTGATTAAATTTAATGATTTAATTTGTTGCAGAGCATAAGCTTCACTTTCAAAATGGCTGGCATACTCTTTGTTATTAAGCTTAACAAAATAGACATTTTGACCATCAGAAATTTTATACGCTAAATTGATATCACCACCAGAAATGGGCTGTTTATCAATAATGGAAAACTTTTGACCTGTCTGTTCTACCACCGCTTGTTCAATACATTGCCACATCAACTTATTCCAAGTTTACTTCGACTCAAGCATAGTATAGTCAAGCTTTAACCGATTGCCCTATTTATTGATGGGAAGTTATATTGGCAGAAAATTTACTCAGATTTTAGTTCGTGCTCTCATCAATAATTAAATAAGTGAGTTTATTTTCTACACCGTCCCATTGTGCTGCATCTTCAGGAGCAGCTTTTACTTCTGTGATCCTTGGCCAGATTTTGGCTAATTCTGCATTTAACTCAATAAAATTTTGTTGATCGTCCGGTACTTCATCTTCCTGAAAAATAGCGCCTGCGGGACACTCAACCGGACATAAATCGCAATCGATACAATCGTCAGGACTGATAACTAAAAAGTTAGGGCCTTCGTAAAAGGCATCGGCCGGGCAAACTGCAACACAATCGGTGTACTTACACTTGATACAATTGTCGGTGACTATAAAAGTCATAGGTTTCTCTTTCTCTTTATCTTTTAATATTACATTTATTAACCTACATTCCGTACAATTTTATAAAAAATAAATAATTAAAAATAACCTTAATAACATGTAGTTAAGCGGATTTTTATATAAAGTTCGAAAATTGACCAATAATGGCAATTTTAAATAAACTTATATTTATCAATTAATTATAAAACATACAAATACATGGCTACATTTTATGACTTTTAAAGTCAATTTAAATCAATACCTTAAATGTGCGGAATGTAGGTTATTAAGATTACATTTCGTATTATTAATAAAATTAATGGGAACGTTTTTCAGCGTGATCATACCGTGCTGACAAACAAATTCAATATCTTGATTTATCTGTGACTAGTGATCAGGTAAACTGCGGCAAATTTTATCATCTCCCGTTTGGATAAGCATTATATGTTGCGTTTAACTAATATTAAATTAGATCTCAACCACAAGAGCGAAGAATTAAAACAAGCTATTCTCGATAAACTGACAATTAAGGAAGATCAGTTGCAAAATTTTACCGTATTTAAACGTGGTTACGATGCTCGCAGCAAAAACAAAATAACACTGATTTATACGCTTGATATCGACACAACTGAAAACGAGCAGTTAATTAATAAATTCTCTAAAGATCCTCAAGTGAGTAGAAGTCCTGATACTAGTTATCATTTTGTCGCTCAGGCACCTGAAATAGTAAAGCATCGACCTGTAGTTATTGGCATGGGGCCGTGTGGTTTATTTGTCGGACTTTTATTAGCTCAAATGGGGTTTAAACCTATTATTCTGGAACGTGGGAAAGAAGTAAGACAGCGTACAAAAGATACCTTTGGATTTTGGCGGAAGAAAATATTAAATACAGAATCGAACGTGCAATTTGGTGAAGGTGGTGCTGGTACTTTTTCTGATGGTAAATTATATAGTCAAGTCAAAGATCCAAAACATTACGGTCGAAAGGTGTTAAATGAATTTGTTGATGCAGGTGCACCGGAAGAAATTTTATATGTCAGTAAACCGCATATTGGTACGTTCAAATTAGTCACTATGGTTGAAAAAATGCGTGCCACAATTCATGAACTTGGCGGAGAAGTTCGTTTTGGACAACGAGTTGATGACATTCATTTTGCTGATGTTGAAGTTGATAGTGAAAGTGATGTTGAAGGTGATAGCGAAGTTGATGGCAAAAATTCTGGCATCAGACAAGTGACAGGTTTAACGCTCGCCAACGGTGAAAAAATAGAAACTAATTGTATTGCACTCGCTATTGGTCACAGTGCACGTGATACCTTTGAAATGATTTATAACAAAGGTGTTTCTATAAAAGCTAAACCGTTTTCTGTTGGCTTCCGTATTGAACATGAACAAGCAGTGATTGACGCTGCGCGCTTTGGTAAAAATGCAGGACATCCCATTTTAGGGTCAGCAGATTACAAATTGGTTCATCATTGTAAAAATGGTCGTTCTGTTTATAGTTTCTGTATGTGTCCGGGGGGCACTGTAGTAGCCGCAGCTTCTGAGGAAGGGCGTTTGGTTACAAACGGTATGAGCCAATATTCTCGACACGAACGTAATGCAAACAGTGCGATTGTTGTCGGTATTACACCTGAAGATTATCCGGGGGGCGTATTAGCGGGTATTGAATTTCAAAGACGTCTAGAAGAAAAAGCATTCAAATTAGGCGGCAGCAGTTATGATGCACCAGTGCAATTAGTGGGCGATTTTCTTGCTGGCCGTAAAACTGGTCAACAC
>JABSOJ010000422.1 GCA_013216005.1 Alteromonadaceae bacterium
TTACCCAGTTGTGGTTACCAGGAGGGCATGCCTCTCGCGATTTATTCCCCGTGCCTTATGGCACTTTGCTCCATTGTCCAGGCTGCTCTTTATTCAAGCCTGTAGGTTCATCCGGCAAAACGGATGGTCTTCTCCTGTATGGGAAGACAACTTCAAATAGCAACATCGTGTCGCAAACGTGGCTCAAGCCTTCCAAAGGCCTTAATAGACCCGGTTATTCGTCATAAACTGTTGCTCTCCTAAAATGTTGATAAACCCCTATCATCCCTCGTTCCTGGAATGCGAGGACCTTTCTTTAATCGTAAACGATTATCAAAATAGTCATCATACTCAGTGTCATAAGGGTGGGCAGCACCTTTTATTTTAAGATGTCGTCGAATTTTAACCTTAACTGCTTTAGTGAGATCAAGATTGATTGTGAATCCCTCCTTATCGCGAGTTTTGGCAAAGAAGATCCAATTTTGGAGTGCACTTTGGCGGTAATATTTATGTTTACGCCAATGTGCATCTTTCTTTGGATGTCTTCGCTTAGCCCATTGCCAAAGCATACGAAAAATGCATCTATCTACCCAAGAAAAAGTTTCCTTCGAGACGACATGACGATAGTAATTCGACCATCCTCTTATTTTAGGATTTAGTTGTCGAATAATCTCTTCCGTCGTTGCACACCCACTGTTCTTGATGATATTCCTCAGCTTATCTAAAAAGATTTTCACATTCTCTTTAGCAGGTTTGATTAACAATTTCCCATCGTACTTACGCACGTTAAAGCCAAGAAAATTAAAACCATCATTAATGTGGGTTAGGTGTGTCTTCTCTTCTGAAAGCGTTAAACCCCGTTGCTTTAAGAAGGATATCACTGCTGGTTTCACCTTAGATTCAAGAATTTCTCTAGATGCTCCAGTAATGATAAAATCGTCCGCATACACAATGATGTTTACCTTATCACCGGGATCTACCGCAGCTTTAACAGCCTGCTCTAATCCAGTAAGGGTTAACACCAAGAGTGTTGGCGAAATGATCCCGCCCTGAGGCGTGCCTTCATCTGTGGGATTAAACACTGCTTTTTCTATGTACCCAGCTTTCAGCCATTTCTCAAGGATTATTTTATCCATCGGGATATTATCCAAGAGCCATGAATGCGAGATTTTATCAAAACAGGACTTTATATCGCCTTCCAGAACCCATTGAGCTGAACAGTTTCTACTTAGGACTATGAAACATTGCTCGATAGCATCTGCGCAAGAACGTTTAGGTCTGAAACCATAAGCATTCTTATCCGCTAGCGTTTCCGATATAGGCTCTAAGGTTAACAAGTGAAGTGCTTGTTGTACCCTGTCTGCCATAGTTGGAATTGATAACGGACGCAGTTTCCCGTTCTTTTTGGGAATATAAAGGCGCCTGAGTGGAAGTGGTTGATAACCTCTTCTTTTGATATTCTCCGCTGCCTGCATTTTCTGTTTAGGTGTTGTCCAAACGACTTTGTCAACACCGGCAGTTTTACTGCCTTTATTTTGTGTCACTCGCCTAACAGCCATTAATTTGGCTGAGAACGAGTGAGAAAGAAGCCACTGCAATGCTTTCGCTTTACCATGTCGCCCTTCCCGAACAGCCTTTGCAATACGCACCTGAAGCCGCCGCACTTGCTCTTCGACTTTCGTCCAACAAATGAAATTCCAGTCAATTTGACAAGCAGAGGATGCACCGATCAATGAATCATTCATTGTCGTCATTTGCTTTTCCTCATATCGATGGTTCTCCAAATAATCTTGCAAAGAAAGACCAGTCGAACGTAGGCTCACTTTCGTGCCGGGTAACATTGAAACCCGTATCCACACCATTACAATATGGCATTCGCTTCCTTCGACCTCCCAAACCCGCATCGCCATAGGCTTGTCTTACGACTCGCTGTCTCAAATTTACATAGAGAGCGATACGGGGTTTCCACGTTCCACTATAGAAGTACATCGGGTTAGGCTCCTGCTGTCGACCGGGCAGTATATTGTTTACGAAGCCGTATTTCTAAGACGACCTTCCTACCACCAGTGCCATTTTGGCTCATGCGTATTAACCACTTCCGCATGTTCTTTGTGACGATCTTTAACACAGATTCAACTACTTTAGCCTTACCGATTATCTAGCGCTTACCCAGCTGTGGTTACCAGGAAGGCATGCCTCTCACGATTTATACCCCGTGCCATAATGGCACTTTGCTCCATTGTACAAACTGCTCTTTATTCAAATTTGTAGATTCATCCGGTAAAACGGATGGTCTTCTCCTGTATGGGAAGACAACTACCTATAGTGACCTCGTGTCGCAATAGAAAATCAAAACCAGTATTGATGTGGGTGATGTGGGTTTTCTCCTCAGATAAGGAAAGCCCCCGTTCAGCCAGAAAGCTTTGCACAGCAGGCTTCACTTTATTTTCTAATATATCTGGAGACTCGGCAGTAACTATAAAGTCGTCCGCATAACGAACCACATGGATCTTAGTCAATCCTTTGGTTGCCGAACGAACTGCCTCTTCCAAGCCATCCAAGGCTATATTCGCATAAATTGGTGAAATATTGCCCCCTTGCGGAGTGCCGGCTACTGTTGCATGAAGCAAGTCATTTTCCATGTAGCCACTTTTAAGCCATTGACTAAGCATAGTTTTATCCATTAATACATGCTCCATCAGCCATTCATGACTAATGTTATCAAAGCAAGCTTTGATGTCAGCTTCCAACACCCATTTTGACGAACTTTTCTTGGCTAATACCTTAAAGCACTGCTCTATGGCATCGGCTGCACTCCGTTTCGGTCGAAAACCGTAGGAGTTAAGATCAGCTAAGGTTTCAGCGACAGGATTGAGCGCTAATGCGTAAAGTGCTTGCATAGCTCTGTCTCTCATCGTCGGTATACCTAATGGGCGTTTCTTTCCGTTGGATTTCGGGATGTAGATACGCCGCAAAGCTTGAGCTTTGTAGCCCATCCGTTTCAAACACAAAATAGCATTATATTTCGCTACTGGTGTAAGCCAACGAACACCATCAATACCGGGTGTTTTCTTACCCTTGTTTTCTGTTACTCGCTTGACGGCAAGAAACTTTGCCGCAAACGAATGCGTCAGTATCCACTGTAAAGCGGTGACTTTACCGTATTTACCTTCTTTTACTGCCTTCGCAATACGCATCTGCAGTCGAGTTACCTGCTTTTGCATGGCATCAGCATCAATGTTATTCCATGGTGGGCAGGTTGAGGGTGCACCAGCGTT
This sequence comes from Alteromonadaceae bacterium, assembly GCA_013216005.1. Lineage (GTDB taxonomy): Bacteria > Pseudomonadota > Gammaproteobacteria > Enterobacterales > Alteromonadaceae > JABSOI01. The sequence continues at coordinate 3,258 of JABSOJ010000422.1, forward strand.
AATAGCCGTCATTTGCTTTTCCTCATGGTTTCGATTCTCCAGATTATCTTACGATTCAAGACCCGTCGGACGTTGGCTCACTTTCGTGCCGAGTAACATTTAAACCCGTATTCTCACCATTACAGTGTGACATTCGCTTTTTCCGACATCCCAAACCCGCATACCCATCGGTGATTCTTGCGAATAACCTACCCGTGAAGGAGGTGTACGGGGTTTCCACGTTCCGCTTTCTGAGTATTTGTTGGGTTAGGTGCCCGCTATCGACCGATCAGGACTTTTGGCCATGAACGTTTACACCGTAATCACGTTCCCCCTGACAGTGCCTTTTGGCTTAAGTGTTTCAGCCTAATTACACTTATTGCTATTAACGGTCTTTATCACGGATTCAACTAATTTCACCATACCAACTATCTAGCACTTACCCGAATTAAGGCTTTCAGGAGAGAGCGCTTCTCACGATTTGCTC
>JABSOJ010000423.1 GCA_013216005.1 Alteromonadaceae bacterium
CCAGGTGGATTGCTAAATTACGTAACTAAAAAGCCTAAATTTGAACAATCATCGGAAGTTGCGCTGTTTACCGGCACTGAAAGCCTATTTGGTGGTAATTTAGAAACAACAGGAGCAATAAACAAAAGCGAAACGTTAGCGTATCGACTAGGTGGCTTCTACCAAAGTAAAGATGGTTTTCGTAATAATGCTAATGAAGAGAATACACTCTTATCAGCCGGACTCACTTGGCTTGCTAATGAACATACTGATTTAACATTTCAATATGATTACATAGATCAAGACTTAGGCGGTCATCGAGTTCGTGGTGTACCAGTAGATGATAGCGGTAATTTTTTAACAGATATTAGTTATAACGCTAATGAAAAATCAGATTTTCAACGCTTGAAAGCTAATATTTTTCAGGTTATCGCTAATGTCGAAATTACGGACAACATTACTAATACTACCGTTTTACGTACGTTAAGCAATGAACGTACGCAACAGTATCATGAAAATGCTGGCTTAGTAGGCGATTTAGATCCCCAAACAAAAGCAGCGTCTTTACCGCTTCTTGCTTTTCTGGAGTTTCCTGCTGAAGACACCGCCATGTTACGTCAGTTTCGCGATCAAAAACGTAAGAATGATGAGTGGAGTTTAACCACTGATTTTGTTTATGAAGCATCATTTTATGGATTCGAACATACGATATTATTTGGCGCAGACTACGCTGAAGTAAAAACTGAATTCCACAATAAGTTTAGTGATTTAATTAGAACGACTGATCCAGCTTACTTTGAAGATCCTAGTGAAATTTTTAATCCAAGTATTCATGTACCTACACTTGATATACTTAACCCAGTTTATACTACAAATACCAGTACATATAAAATAATTGATCGTGGTATAACAGAAACGAAAAACACTCGTCTTGGGATTTATTTACAAGACCAAATTCGAATTAACGAACATTGGATTGTTATTGCTGGTGCGCGTTTTGACAGATTTGAAGATGAAAATCTTACTGCAGAGCTCAACGTAGACGACAGTAGAGTTAGTCCGCGTATCGGTGCTATTTATCAACCGTCTCAAAGCATGTCTATTTTTGCCAATAGATCAGAAGGCTTTAACCCACAATCACTTTCTAGCCAACCTGATGCAGGAGAAATTTTTGATCCTGAAATCAGTACTCAACATGAGCTTGGTATAAAGAACCTTTGGTTAGATGGCAGCCTAACAACTACGTTCGCGGCTTACCACATTGTAAAAGAAGATGTTACCGTGAGTAACCCTGCCTATACCGAAGATAGCTCAAGCCCTGAGCGAATTCAAATTGGTGAAGTTACCAGTAAAGGTATTGAAATTGACGTTGTTGGCGATATAACCGAGTACTGGACGGGTACAATAAACTATGCGTATAACGAAGCAAAAATAACGGGTGGTTCTCCAGACGATATTAGAAATGCAATTGGTGATGAATTTGCTAATGCACCAGATCACACGTTAGGTATGTGGACTCGTTATGAATTACCAAATCTTAACTCTTCTTTTGCTGTTGGTTTCGACTATATTGATGAGCGACTTAGTTTAGATGGTCAAAAAGTTAAGTCATACACCACTTGGGATGCGAGCTGGCAAACGAAAATTGATAATATCGAAGTGCAATTGAACCTGAAAAATATCTTCGATAAAGAATACGCAACCAGTGGTTTTAATAAACGTAATGGTCATTTCCCTGGCGAACCACGTAGTATTTTATTGCAAGTTAGCTATTCATTGTAAATTTCACCGTGGTAATTAATACCAATTGATATAACGACAGGCCTCAGTTCTTTTGAGGCCTTTCTATTTTTTAAGATTATAATTTATGAAGAAGCATAAATGGTATGCATTGCATAGTTTAGCAGGCATTAAGTTATCAATATTAATTTGTTTTATCTTAATAACAGGTACTTTAGCGACTATATCTCACGAAATTGACTGGTTAGCTAATCCAAGCCAACGTGTACTGCCAGCCGTTGATTCATCTAAAATAAATTGGTCATTGGTCTATAAATCGGCAAATCAGCGACAAACTGATTATCCTATTAGGGATATTATTGCGCCAATAGATGATTGGTTTGCTGTTGAGGTCATACGCAGTGATGAAAATGAACAACGTTATCGACAGTTTTATCATCCCGTAACAGGTGAATATCAAGGAGACGGGCGTTGGTACAATTGGCAACGTTTTTTTCGAATGACACATCGTCATCTAATGATGCCTACCATCATAGGTACAACGATTGTTTGCGTTGCAGGCTTGCTGATGTTTTTTTCGCTTATCTCCGGTTTTTTTCTTATTCCGAAATGGTGGGCGAGTTTTTTCAAAAAACCACGAACAAATAACCGCAAAACTTTTTGGAATGATTGTCATCGATTATTTGGATTATGGTCAAGTTGGCTATTGCTCGTGGTATGTATAACAGGTGTTTGGTATTTGGTGGAACTCTGGGGGGGGAATGCTCATTTCCCAGAGCAAATAGACTCTATTTCAATAAGTGAAGAACAGGTTTTAGTTATACCAAGTCAACAAACGTTTGAGCGTATTGTTAATGATGTTTCTAAGCATCACGACATGGAAATTAAGCGCATCATCTTTCCCAGTAAACGAACAAATGTTGTGACCATTCAAGGTCAAAATAACACTATCTTGGTTCGTGAGCGGGCAAATAATGTTATTTTTAATCCGATCACGGGTGGTTATTTATCAAGCCGATTTGCGGAAGATCAATCGGTTCATATACGTATATCAGAAGCTGCGGACCCCTTGCATTTTGGCACTATTTATGGAATTTACACGAAATTGCTATACTTTATTTTTGGCGTTGCGTTAAGTAGTCTCGCGATTTCAGGCACATACTTATATGGGCTTAGATATTGTAAAACACTCCGCGGAATGAGAACACCTGTTAAAAATTTATGGCTTGTTTCTTGGGGTGGTATGAAATACTGGCGATGGTTATGTATTACTTTAATTATTATTTCATTACTGTTAACCGTATTAATGTTTACAAATTATATTTTGATTTAATTTGTAAACATTAATCAGCCTTAGCATAAAAAATAGAATTGATTGCCCAAGTCATATTCACACACTCAATGGTTAATTGTAGCATGATCTTCTTGTACTCCACGCTCTGCTAGCAACTCTTCGATATTCCGACAACTCAGTTTCTAGGCCAGATACCATCGTGTAGCCATCAATATCGTCGCCGATGGAAACTGTTTATTTGCAAAACTGAGTGCCATATTAAACTCCAGAATTAATGGATAAAACAACCATCAGGCCTAAAATTTAGTCTAATCTCACTTTGTTTTTTATTAAGTATGCAAGATGCGACAGGACCTTATTTCCAACATACAGCAGAAGTTGGATCAGAATGTCCTCACAGCGATATAACCAAATATTTTAAATTACAGGTTAATTGCTCTTTAAGTGTCTTCGGAACATTAGCACATAACATTGTAATAAAATGCAAGCTTTGCCTATTATCATTTTACTTTTGATTGGACCCATATCTAACGTCGATAAACTACAATTATTCTCGCCCGAAAGCCAATAAAAACCATTACGATCTTTAAAAGTGATCGACTTAATAAGGACCCCAAATTTTGGGTGCTTGACTAGGCTGTCGAAATATGACCATTTTCAACCAATTTACCGTTTATATTTTTGGCTTTTTTAATATTGTTGGAATTT
>JABSOJ010000424.1 GCA_013216005.1 Alteromonadaceae bacterium
AAACCGAACGATCATTGATTGTCTCGGGGATGTTTACCGGCAAATTTATTCCTAAAATTGGTGCGGAATGTCAGGTTTGTTGAACAAAATAAATTATTTCAACAATAAAACGGTTTAATCTAGAGAGACAAAAATGAACAATTTTGAGGATTTGATAAAGGTCATTACGGTAAATTGAAGGGTATAAACGATAGAATGCAATAAAGAAATTTTTTGTCATGACCAGACATGTTTCGACATAAAAAAACTTAAATTCGTCAATTCCCCCTAGAATCGACATCAATAATTACTTTTGTACTCAATAACATCATAAAATAAACCTAATTTTAAGTAGACATTTTGTTACATAATGAGTATTAATTAACATGATATATCATATTATAAAAATAATTTCTCTTAATAAGTTCATTCATATTCACTTTGAGCATGATTAAGCAAACCTAACAAAGTAACATTGAATTAATATTTTCTTTGTATAATTTTAACTATATAATTTGAACTATAAAAACATATCAAAGCTAAGGAACTACATTGATTTTAGGCAGCAAAGATAAAAATAGAATTCGAGAGCTTGAACAACGAATCCAGCAATTAGAACAAAACAATACCTCTTTAAAAGAAGATGTTTCATCTCTATCCTATGAAAATCAGCAACTTGTTGAAGATATGTCTAACAACGTATCAAGGTATAAAAACCAAGAAGACGTAAGTAAACTTTTGCTTGATTCATCTGAATTAGTGAATCAAATTCGTGAAGAATTAGCATTGTCTTCCAATGAATTAATTAGCCGCAGAGATCATTTTCAGGCTTCAGATCAATTATTTGATCAAATACTTGAGATGATTTCTTCAACAGTGGTATCAACAGCCAAAATCAATAAAGATACTAAACAATCCGCAGATTCAGTAGACAGCTTAAAGGTTGCAACGTCCGGAATAAGTGATTTTGTCGCGATTATCAAAGGTATTTCTGATCAAACAAACTTATTGGCATTGAATGCGGCTATTGAAGCTGCACGAGCCGGAGAGCAAGGCCGTGGTTTTGCGGTAGTTGCCGATGAAGTACGCACCCTGGCTCAACGTTCATCTGACGCATCAAATGAAATTTCAAACTTAATTGACCAAGTTAACCAGCAAATGGAAGATGTTATTTCTGGTATAGGGCAAGTAGGCACCAAAAGCCAGGAAATAAATAACAGTACAACCTCTATTGAGAGCACTGCTAACCAAATTGTTAATTTATCAAAACAAATGTTTATGGTTATAACAAATTCAAGCGCTAACTCATTTATACAAACCGTTAAATTAGATCATGTAGTCTGGAAACTTGATGTTTACCAAGTAATGTTAGGCATGTCGAATAAAAGTATTGAAAGTTTTGCTGATCATACAATATGCCGTTTAGGTAAATGGTTTTATCAAGGTGAAGGTGCAGAGAAATATAAATCTTTCGATTCTTTCAGGGCGATTGAAAAGCCGCATGCTGAAGTACATATCAATGGTATTGATGCTTTAAAAGAAGCGAGCAAAGGTAACAATGAAAAAGCAGTACAAAGTTTAGCCAAAATGGAAAGGGCCAGTGTTCAGGTTGTTAATTTATTAACCGCACTGTCAAGAGACGTTGCATGTGAAATCCCAATGAAATAATTAAATGGCGATTTAATTCAAGCATACCTAAATGAGGCTCTGATCAATTAAGAACAGGGCTTCAACATATTCAATAACTAGTAGCTTTTATATTGCACCAGCAGGTCACCCTTACTACAACCCTGTTTCTGAACAAACGCAGACTAGAAACATTGTTTTAACATAAATATGGCTCTGTTGTAAATAATTGTTGTCCCTTCAAATGGAATTAAACTCAACCCTTATATCTAGGACTCTGTGACTAATTCTCGTTAAAAAACCAATTTATCGCCTAACCCTTTAAAAATAGGGGATTCATCGAGGGACAACAGTATTATGGAACAGAGCCATAAATATATACTTATCTTCCCCGATATTATCTTCACCAGCAAAAAACCAATATTTAACCACGATATATATTGACATTTTTGTGTTTGATTAGCATTGTAGACAAAACTACTTTTCTGCTTTTTATACAATGAAAAATAAAATACCATCCGCACAAGTAATGAGTCAAAACATAGGGTTAAAGCGTCGTTTTTTTATCATTTTCAGCGTTGTTTTTGCCGGCGAAATAATTTTCAGTTTGCCATTTCATGTGCCTCGTTTCTTCCGTCCTACATTACTTGATGTATTCAACATAACAAATACTCAGCTGGGAGACATATTTGCCCTCTATGGCATTATGGCCTTGTTCGCTTATTTCCCCGGCGGTGCAATAGCTGATAGGTTTTCCGGACGCAAATTAATGAGCTTTTCTTTATTTGCTACGGCTCTCGGCGGTTTATATTATACTCAAATCCCCAATAATGAAGGGCTTGCCTTTTTATATGCCTACTGGGGCGTAACCACCATTTTTTTATTCTGGGCATCGCTAATTAAAGTTACCCGTCAATGGGGCGGTGAAACAACACAGGGAAAAGCCTTTGGTATTCTCGATGGAGGCAGAGGTCTGGCCGGTGCTGGAGTCGCTTCCATTGCCGTGCTGATATTAAGTATGTCATTACCTGAAAATACTGAACTGATGAGTGCCACACAACATACAGACGCTTTAAGATCGGTTATTTTATTTTATTCATTGATGACCATGCTTGCCGGAATACTGATTTTACTAGCGCTCCCGCAAGATGAGCCAATGAGGCATAAAGTTACCAGAGATAGTAATAAACTTATCATGCTGAAAAAAATATTCACTGTTATCAAACAACCCAAAATTTGGTTACAAGCGCTAATTGTACTGTCAGCTTATTGTACCTACAAAAGTCTGGATTATTTTGGCCTTTATGCCACCACAGTTATTGGGCTTAACGAGTTAGATTCAGCCCGCTTAGTGTCCAACGCAACTTATCTCAGACCCATTGCGGCAATAACGGCAGGGTTTATTGCCGACAAATTCAGAACAGATAGAGTAATTTCATCGTGTTTTGTGATGTTATCAATCAGTTATTTGCTATTGTCATTTTCAGGTTCAATTTCAACAGGCCCTTCCTCCATTATTGAAATTAACTTTCTGATAACTTTTTTATTAGTTTACGCCCTTCGCGGTATTTACTTCGCCTTACTGGAAGAAAGTAAACTATCAGGTAAATTAACAGGAACAGCCGTGGGTATGATTTCGGTAATAGGTTTTACCCCTGATATATTTTTCTCCCCTATTGCTGGACGCATACTCGATTCAGCCGAGGGTATTGACGGATTTAACCAGCTGTTTTTACTTTTAGCTGGCTTATCAATGCTAGGGTTTTTTACCGCATATATGTTGGCAAAACGAATTGCAAAAAAAACTGAGTCTCAAAAACCTGAACTACCAAAGGAATTAAACAACGAGACAATATAAGTTTACACCCAAGCTACAGATGACGATTTTAATCAGGTAACAGATAAAATTAATACCATGGCACCTCACAATTTCAAGGTAAGAAACGAATGAAAGTAAATTGGGTGTAGATCCTTTCGTTCGACGAAAATAGAACAAAAATCAAAACACTAAAGATCAGTAACTAACCATCGATCAATATTTCCTAACAGGCAGCAAAAAAGTTGCCTGCTAACCAGGTGCAAAAATGTCATAGAAAAACCCTCTCAACGGA
>JABSOJ010000425.1 GCA_013216005.1 Alteromonadaceae bacterium
TCCATTGAGTATGTTGCACGACCTTGTGTTGCACTACGTAAAGCAGTAGCGTAACCAAACATTTCAGATAGTGGCACTAAAGCATTCACTATCCTCGAATCAGCCGGACCTTCGTCCATGCCTTCGATCATGCCGCGGCGACGATTTAAATCACCAACAACATCACCCATATTTGCTTCAGGCGTAGTTACTTCAACTTTCATCATAGGCTCTAAAATAACAGGTGACGCTTCTAACGCCCCTTTTCTCAAACCCATTGATGCAGCAACTTTAAACGCCATTTCGTTTGAATCAACATCATGAAAAGAACCATCATACAGAGTGACTTTGATGTCTAACATAGGATAACCAGCTAAGACGCCACTTTCCATTTGTTCTCTACAGCCTTTTTCAACAGCGGGGATATATTCTTTAGGAACAGCACCACCAACTATTTCGTTGACAAATTCGAAACCTTCACCTTCTTTCAAAGGCTCCATTTTCAACCAAACATGACCAAATTGACCACGACCACCTGATTGACGAACAAATTTCCCCTCAACTTCAACCGTAGAGCGAATTGTTTCACGATAAGCCACTTGTGGCTTACCAACGTTACATTCAACGCTAAATTCACGCTTCATACGTTCAACTAAGATATCCAGGTGTAACTCACCCATACCAGAGATGATGGTTTGACCCGTCTCATCATCAGTTTCTACTCTGAATGACGGATCTTCTGCTGCCAATTTACCTAAAGCAATTCCCATTTTATCTTGGTCTGCTACGGTTCTTGGCTCAACTGCTACAGATATTACCGGTTCAGGAAACTCCATTCGTTCTAATGTTATGACATGATGTGCATCGCACAAAGTATCACCTGTGGTTACGTCTTTAAGACCAATAGCCGCGGCAATATCACCAGCTCGAACTTCTTTAATTTCCTGACGATCATTTGCATGCATTTGCACAATACGACCAAAACGCTCCTTTTTACCCTTAACTGAGTTAAAAACACTGTCTCCAGTTTTAATAACACCGGAATAAACACGGAAAAACGTTAACGTACCGACAAATGGGTCTGTCGCGATTTTAAATGCTAAAGCGGAAAAAGGTGCTTCATCACTTGCTTCACGACAACCTACAGTTTCGTCTTTGTCGTTGTTAATACCTGTAATTGCAGCAACTTCTGTTGGTGCAGGTAAATAATCAACAACAGCATCAAGTACTGCTTGAACGCCTTTGTTTTTGAAAGCTGAGCCACAACAACATAAGACTATTTCATTGTTTAGCGAACGAGTACGCAGTGCTGTTTTAATTTCTTGTTCGGATATATCAGCACCTTCAAGGTACTTATCCATTAATTCTTCAGATGCTTCTGCTGCTTCAGAAATAAGATTTTCACGCCATTCTTCGGCTAAATCTTGCATATCTGCTGGAATGTCCTGATAAGTAAAAGTCATACCCTGGTCACTTTCGTTCCAGTTAATAGCCTTCATTTTCACTAAATCAACAACACCAGCAAATTCTTCTTCCGCTCCAATTGCTAATTGCATTGGAACTGCATTAGCACCTAAACGAGAACCTAATTGTTCCACCACAGTAAAAAAGTCCGCACCAGTGCGATCCATTTTATTAACAAAAACCAAGCGAGGAACGGAGTATTTCTCCATTTGACGCCAAACTGTTTCAGTTTGTGGTTGTACACCAGATGAAGCACAAAGTACTAAAACGGCACCATCGAGCACACGTAATGAACGTTCGACTTCAATCGTGAAATCAACGTGTCCAGGTGTATCGATAATATTAATACGATGGTTTTCAAACTGTGCATCCATACCTTTCCAGAAACAAGTAGTCGCAGCAGACGTGATAGTAATACCCCGTTCCTGCTCTTGTTCCATCCAGTCCATGGTAGCAGCACCATCATGAACTTCGCCCATCTTATGAGAAAGACCAGTATAGAATAGTACCCGCTCTGTTGTTGTCGTTTTACCGGCATCGACATGAGCACAAATTCCAATATTTCGGTAGTGCTCAATAGGCGTTGTACGTGCCACAATTACATCCTCTTGCTGAGAAACTTCTCAGACTATTTAAAAATTGTAGTTACCTGTCAATGAATCTGATGTCATTAGCTGACAATTCATTAAAGGTAACTACTACACTCACTCAATGTTAATTCATTTGAATCAACGACTGTTTTACCAGTACTTTTCTACCAACGGTAGTGAGCAAACGCTTTGTTAGCTTCAGCCATACGGTGAACGTCTTCACGTTTCTTAACCGCAGAACCTTTACTATCAGACGCATCTAGCATTTCATTAGCTAGGCGTTGAGCCATTGATTTTTCACCACGTTTACGAGCTGCTTCAACTAACCAACGCATGGCTAGTGCATTACGACGCACTGGACGAACTTCAACTGGAACCTGATATGTAGAACCACCTACACGACGAGATTTAACTTCCACTTGTGGGCGGATGTTATCTAGGGCTGTTTCGAACAACTCTAACTGATCTTTTTCAGATTTCTGAGCTAAAATGTCTAATGCACCGTATACGATTTTTTCTGCAGTAGATTTTTTACCATCAACCATTAAAATGTTGATGAATTTTGCTAAAAGTTCATTATGGAACTTAGGATCTGGCAATATCTTACGTTGCCCTACGACGCGTCTTCTTGGCATCTTATTTCTCCGTTTAATTCAGGAATAACCCAAAATGTTAAATTTATTAATTTGGCCTTACTTCACGGAAACCGTTAAGATTTAGGTCGCTTAGCACCGTATTTAGAACGGCCTTGTCTTCTGTCACTTACGCCAGCACAATCTAATGCACCACGAACGGTGTGATAACGCACACCTGGTAAATCTTTAACACGACCACCACGGATTAAAATCACGCTATGCTCTTGTAAATTGTGACCTTCACCACCAATGTATGACGTTACTTCGAAGCCGTTAGTTAAACGAACACGAGCAACTTTACGTAGTGCTGAGTTAGGTTTTTTTGGTGTAGTTGTATACACGCGAGTACATACGCCGCGACGTTGTGGACAAGCTTGTAACGCTGGAACGTTACTTTTAGTTACTTGTCTAACACGTGGTTTACGTACTAGTTGGTTAATAGTTGCCATTATAGCTCCTGATTAGTTAAATTTGTGCGAATTTCAATCAATGGGAAAATTCGCACGCTCATAAACGTAAAAATCCGCTACCTTAAATCCAAAGTACATCAGGTACAGGATATAAGGTCGCGGAATTCTACTGGTCAAGCTTTAAGCTGTCAAGTCTGACAGCTCATTTGCTTGAATATTTTTGCACTAAAGCATGTTATTCATCGGCACCAGACATTAAATCAGCATTTAATGCATCAGTTAACGCTTTCTCAGCTTCATCAGCAGAAACAGTTGTTTCAGCTTCCGGCACGAAATTACGTTTGCGCGCTCGTTCCTGATGATACGAATAACCCGTACCTGCAGGAATTAGACGACCAACAATAACGTTTTCCTTCAAACCACGTAAGCTATCTTTTTTACCTGCAACAGCAGCTTCAGTAAGTACACGTGTAGTTTCCTGGAAGGATGCAGCAGAAATAAACGATTCTGTAGATAATGAAGCTTTGGTTATCCCCATCATTTGCATTACGTATTCTGCTGGTCGCTTACCTTGTTCTTCAAGTTCACGGTTCGCAATATTAACGTGTGCAACTTCAAGCTGTTCG
>JABSOJ010000426.1 GCA_013216005.1 Alteromonadaceae bacterium
TCGGCATTCAGTTTAGCAGCTTTAAAATTGGTGAAACAGGCGAAGTTTATGTCGATGGCAGTCCTCGTACTGTTTATCTGAATTTACCAAACGGTGATACCTTTAAAATCATTGATACGCATTGGGGGAAACAAACTTATTTAGATATTTTACAGCAGGCTGGTTTCGTTGATATCAAAATGTTTGAGCATCGCGTGGGTGACGTTCCAGCAGGCAATAACAAAGCACTTGGAGAAGCCGAATGCAAATGGGCACCACTTGTGATGTTTAAGAGTAGAAAAATATAACTTATGTTGTGCTTTGATCAAAGTTGACGGCAGGGGGCGTCTTTGCTTTTTGCTCTTTAAGGCAAAAAAGAAAGGGTGCTATTCAAAATTGAAGCTAAACGAAGAAGTAGGGGTTAGCCAACGCGTATCCAATCATATTGTGGTTACCTTTGCTTTAAGTGTCATGAATAAATATATTTTGATGGGTTACGCCTGTGGCTAACCCATCCTACGTAATAAAATTACGATTTGAAAAAAATGACACTGATTCTCTATAATAATGGCAATAAGTATAATAAAAATAGTTTGTTATGGTTGGTGTGATTAACTTCGACACTGTCAATTTTAACGATGTTTTGTTGGTGTTTTTAAATTACCTGAGCAGACTACAGAGGTAAGTTTTTTTTAATTTTTGATTTACATTTTCTTATCTGAACTAAGTTGAAAATTGCCACAGCTAAGATAGGCTATATTGAAAAAAGTAAAAAAAGTAAAAAAAATAAAAAACTCTAACGTTAATCTAGCTCGCATTGAAGACAATATCTAGCTTACTTCACTAAGGTTTGTACAGAACGAAAAGCGGACGTTGATACACGCGATAATTTCGTCAGTAAAAGCAAAAAACAGACTGATGTTCAAGGATAATTCAACTAACAATTATCTCGGCATTGTAGAGCCAAAATCCTGCGGTATTTTTCTCATAAATGAGTTATATTTTGCGAGGTTGAGAATAGTGTTAGCGTATTATAACCAGTTCATTTTCGGACTCAAACAAGTTCATTATCGAATCATATCTTTATTGAAGCACTTTCTAAACACTTATACTGTTGTTTATGTTGGTTATTTTTCTGGCTCGTATTTTGCTTTACTGATACTTCTTAATAAAAGAATGCAACTTACCAAAAAGATTGAATAACAAAGGATTCGTATAAGATGAATTTATTTTTATACCAGTTAAGACAAGCGTATTTAAGCTTAAAGCAAAAACCAGGATTTGTTTTCAGTGTTGTGTCGACCATGGGCCTAACACTTGGCGCGCTTTTGTGTGTTATGACACTTGCCTATTTGTTACTGTTTAAACCACTTCCATATCCTGAACAAGACAAGCTTTACAAGATAGAGCAACAACAGATCAAACAAAATGGGGAATTAGATATAAACTGGTATACCTATCCTGGATTGCTCCACTTTTATAAAAATCAAACTGATTTTAGTGAATCTTCATTGATATACTTTGATGAATATATAGCAACAAGCTTGCCAGCGAAACCCCTGATAAATACAGGTTATGTCACTCCCCAATGGTTCTCTTTGTTAAATACCCCAATGATTTTAGGTCGATGGTTTGAGCAAACCGAAGCCTTAGATACTCACCACCCAGTCACAATATTAAGCTACCAAACATGGCAAAAACTATTTCAGGGAGACGTTAAAATCCTCAATACTAAAGTCGATTTTAATGGTGTGAGTTTTTTAATAGTCGGAGTAACGGCCAAGGATTTTATTGAACCGGAAATTAATATCAGGGGGAGAAAAACCCAAATTTGGTTACCCTGGGATTACAATAAATTTACCGGAGCCAAAGAAATATGGGGAAGGATAGTGCCTGCCGGTATTGTTGGTAAATTAAATTCGGCAAAAAGTGTTTCTCAAGTAGAGCAAAGTATTACCCCTGGCGAAAATCAAATATGGCGTGATAATGTTTCTGCAATTCCATTTCTAGATGGTTGGACCTTACAAATGAAGCTACTTAGCTTCAACTCGATAATTTTAGGTGATAGTAAAAATGTTATTTATCTACTGTTATCAGGCATTATAGCGTTAGTTTTAATAGCCTGTGCCAACCTTTCTAATTTATTCATGTCTAGAATTGCTGAACAACAACGCACTTTAGCTATACACGCAGCCGTTGGAGCTTGTAAAAAGCATCTGTTTTTGACGCTTATCGCTGAATCAGGAATATTAATGTTAATGTCAATATTACTGGCTTTATTGGTTGCAGCAGGTGGGTTTTATATTTTACAGCAATATTTGAGTAGTGTGCTACCAAGAGTAGATGAGCTTACACTCAACTGCTTTTCTTTGATACTAGCGCTACTATGTGTGGTTAGTTTTGCTTATTTTTTTGCAAAAATTAGCAATGGGATGATCAAACATAAAACATTAAATACAAATTTACAATCTAGTGGGAAAGGCACAGGTAGTCAAATACCTAGAAAAACACGTCAAATATTAATTATTAGTCAGATAGCTATTGCAACAGCTTTGATCTTTATAAATGCTAATATCTTTAAGCAAGCTCTGGATACCATTAATCAGGACACAGGATTTAAAACGAACAATTTATACCGTATAGAATTGGCATATTCCGGAATTAACAAGCTAAATCCTGCCAGTTTGGTCCCAATAATAGAAGAGATAAAATCGCAAATAAAAAATCAGCCTGAAGTCGAAAAATTAAGCCATTCAAGCTCTCCCTTAAATCCATTTGGTCAGTGGCCAATCAACGACCAAATACGAAATGAACGCTATACAGCCTTTGTAAAAACCATTAATGAAAATCATTTTGATTTAATAGAGCAACCTCTGTTAGAAGGACGAAATTTAACCGCAGCAGATGTTAAAGACGAAAATCAGGTTTGGGTCGTCAATGAAGAATTAGCCAATCATTTGGCGCCTCAAGGAAGTGCTTTGGGTATTAATGTAACGGTAGGGCCAAACATGGTTATTAAAATAATAGGGGTGGTTAAAAGCATAAAACAACCTAATCAATTAGAAAACCCTTTTAGAGCCTACTGGCCAATCCGCAAGCCAGCAATGAATTTAATGATTAAATTTAAACCCAATCAAAAAATAACGCATGAGCGTTTAATTAATTTGGTAGAAAAAATTGACAAATCTATGGTCATTCGCAACTTTGAATCTTTGACTGAAGTTCAAAATTCTGCGTTGTTTGCACAACGGGTGACTACAATCGTCACCTCTATTGTAACAATATTGACTTTTTTTCTAGCCAATATTGGTCTCTATGGCATCATAAGCTACAGTACACAAATGCGTCGCGTTGAAATTGGTACTCGTTTGGCAATTGGCGCTAAACGAAAAAACATAACGACATTAGTCATAACAGATAACATCAAACCAATTATTATCGGAATAATAGTAAGTATCATATTACCACTGAGCTTGGTTATAGGTTACAGCGAGCAATTAAACGAGTATTTAACCCTAGAGGTAATACCGCTCTTTTTACTCACTGTAGGATTTATTTCTATTATCTCTTATATTGCTTGTTATTTATCTTTACGACCTATGATGAGTCAACCAGTGATCCATTCACTTAAACTCGATTCCGCAGTTTTTTAAAATCAGTTTTGGCACGATTTTATTCATAGTTTATGATTGTTATCCATTAGGCCG
>JABSOJ010000427.1 GCA_013216005.1 Alteromonadaceae bacterium
GGATGATTTTTTTATCAAAATCATTGAGTGAACCTTCTGAAAAGTTTTCATTAACTACATTAAAATTAGGTGCTTTTTCGCCAACATTTACTTGTTCACCTAATAATGTGACATATTTATTGCCTGCTTTAACCAAATTATTAGTTTGCAACGTTGGCTCTTGAGTCGTGCTATTGGCTGACGTTGAAACGAGTAAGGTAAAAATTGTAGATAAAATTAATATTGAAGTAGATAAGTTCATGTATTGTTGAAAAGTAAGAATTAAGATGGGATAAGCTTACCTGTGTCATTGTTAAATTGCCATCATATCTTGTGTTCCTTAGGTGGTGTTTTTTTTAAATATTGGCTGTTTGTTAATTAAATATTGGCTATTTGTTAATAATGATGGAATAAATACAGATACTGCTGAGAATATTGTTTTTTTGGTGTAATCTATGATGTGTGATTTTTTAAATATAACCTTATTTTTATTAGAGTTAGGAATCTTTCTATATTATGTCGACTCGTTTATTGATTTGTGATGATTCAAATATGGCTCGCAGACAAGTTGAGCGTTCATTACCCGATGGCTGGGATGTTGATATAAGCTATGCAAATAATGGTCTTGAGGGTATTGAGGCTATTAAAGCGGGTAAGGGTGATGTGCTGTTACTCGATCTTAATATGCCGGTAATGGATGGCTACGAAGTTCTTGAAACGATTGTTAAACATGACCTGCCGGCACTCGTTATTGTTATTTCTGGTGACATTCAACCCGAAGCTTATCAGCGAGTGACTAGTTTAGGGGCGTTAGACTTTATTCAGAAACCAGTCAATAAAGAAAAATTATCTCAAATTTTGTCTGATTACGGGATTTACACCCGAGTTGTAGATTCTGAACATTTGGGATCCCCGACTGTTTTAAGTAAAAGTCAAAATCAAAGCCAAAGTCAAAGGCAAGGTCAAACTAAAGTCAGTATTGCTGCCAATGATAAAATTACCTTACCTGCAATAACCAAAGCGCCTGATGAAGTTAAAATTAATGCTACTGATCAAAAAGTCATTGGCCAACTTGAACCTGAATTGCGAGATTGTTATCAAGAAATCGCCAATGTTGCTATGGGGCGTGCTGGTGATTTACTTGCACGTTTATTAGACGTTTTTGTTGTTTTACCAATTCCTAATGTTAATTTAATTGAAGTAAGTGAATTAAGCATGGCTTTGTCTGCGGTAGAAAGTGATGAAAGCATTTCTGGTATTTGTCAGGGATTTATCGGTGCAGGTATTTCTGGTGAAGCCTTTTTGATATTGAATGACTCAAATTTCAAAGATGTTGCTGCTTTAATGAATTATCATTATGAGATTAACACCAGTACTGAATTAGAGTTATTGATGGATTTAGCTAATGTACTGATAGGCGCTTGTCTTAACGGGGTCTCAGAACAACTAGATATGTCTTTTAGTCAGGGACATCCTGTAGTGCTTGGTCAACATCGAAAAATATCAGAGCTTATCGCAACGAATTCAGATAAATGGAAACGTACCTTGGCAATAGAGATAAGTTATAGTATTGAAAATTACCCGATAAAGTGTGATTTATTGTTATTATTCACTGAACAATCTATGCAAACTTTAAATGAAAAAATTGCTTATTTACTTGAATAGCATTTGGGTTATAAATCATTATAATTAATGGTAAATAATTAATCCTAAGTAAAATTTCTTAGTTTATCTGAGCTTAAAAGAAGTTAATAATTATGTCTATACATCTGGAACAAATAAATGAGTTACATTGGTTAATGGAAATGCTCCATAACATAGATGTAGGTTTAGTCGTGCTTGATCGTCAATATAACGTTCAAATCTGGAATGGTTTTATGGAAAACCATAGTGGTTTGTTACCTAAAAATGTTAAAGGCAAAGAAATATTTAGTTTATTTAACGAAATATCTGAAACGTGGTTTAAGCGTAAGGCTGAATCGGTTTTTTTATTGAAGAATAAAGCGTTTACTATTTGGGAACAACGACCTTATCTGTTTAAATTTCAAAATTATCGCCCTATCACTGGTAGTGCCGATTACATGTATCAAAATACCACGTTTATTCCATTAACCTCAGCAACTGGGGATGTAACACATTTATGCTTAATTATTTACGATGTTACTGATAATGCGGTACACAAACAAAATTTAGAACAAGCAAATGTTGAACTTGCTGTTTTAAGCCAAACGGATGGTTTGACGAAATTATTTAATCGTAGCCATTGGGAAAATTGTTTAAAGGCTGAGTTTAAACGTTGGACACGAAGTAAAAATCCAAGTTGTCTGGTTATGTTGGATATAGATCATTTTAAAAATGTTAATGACAGTTATGGTCATGTTGTAGGGGATGAGGTTATTCGTCATATCGCTGCGCTTATTCAGCATCATGCCAGAGAAACGGATGTATCAGGTCGTTACGGCGGAGAAGAATTTACCGTTTTATTATCAGATACCACTGTAGAACAGGGTAATGTTTTTGCTGAACGGTTACGTAAAGAAGTTGAAGAGTCAGTGGTTAAATATAATGATATTGATATTAAATATACAATCAGTATCGGAATAGCTGAAATTGATCCGAGTATTAAGACTTACGAAGCATGGATTGAATGCGCTGATGCGGCATTATATAAATCTAAAGAGAATGGGCGTAACCGGATATCTAATCATCCTAAGTTAGTTGTTTGTTAGTATTTATACAAACAACCGTTAGTTAAATTTGTTATTTAGTGATTAGTTGTGTCGGTTCAAATATGATCTTGCATTTTTATATTTTAAACTAGATCCAATTGGACGTTCTAACATTCCCTTTTACCACTTTGGAGATTAAAGTTTTGATTAGAAACGCGCAAACATTATAAGCCATTTTTTCCAAAATTAGCTCACATCAACATGAGTTTCCTGTGGCGCTACCGCTCCCAAAGCGCCATAGAATGTCAAAATTCTATTTGGTGGAACTTTAATTTTTGAGATGTGTTTTCTTATCTGAACTCAGTTTAAAATTGCCATGTTCACCAAAAATTTGATTAAAAAATGATTGAACACTGAGGTTAACAAAGTTCGCTAAGCGGAAGTTAGCTATCGTTTGTTCGTTAGGTCAACTGATCGTTGAAAGATGACATAAGGTTTAATGCCTATAATGGCAACTTTGAGCGAAATAAATGCCGTTCAAAACCTTGCAGTCTATATTTGTTTATTTCAGCAGAAGCAGACATTTGTCATGTCATCGCTCAATGTCATTATATTGCTGGTAGAGAGGTAGAATTATCCGTTAAGCCATTACTGTCTTTTAATAAAAACACACGTATTCTAATTTTCATTTAAATATAATGTACCGTTTGCTTTAATTATTTCTAACCATTCTTCAGACATTGCGAATGCATTATCAATTTCATCTGACGTTAACTGCGAGTGCAGCTTTTGTTGATGCCGCGAATACCTGTTATATATCTCGTTGTTCTGAGTGAGTTCGAGAATTAATTGATTAAATGCAAAGGATTTTACATAACCCTTTTCTCCAATTTTTTGTGCTCGGTTCATATGAGAAAGACTGACTAATGCTTTGATACTTCCATTTTGGGCTGCTCGCTAGGCTGTCGAAAACTCGTGCTTTTGGGGATATTCAATTTACCAGTTTTTGACTTTACAAAGTATGATGTTTAC
>JABSOJ010000041.1 GCA_013216005.1 Alteromonadaceae bacterium
CTGTAAATAAGTCTTATGCTTAATATTAGCAAAATTTTGATTTAATAAACGTACTGCCTTCAAGATGCGACAGAACCGGCAAAACGGATGGTCTTCTCCTTAATGGGAAGACAACTTCTTATAGCAACTTCGTGTCGCACACCGCTTTTGTAGTTGAACCCTACTTATAGGTATTGCATTTAAAAGGCAGTGTTTTAAAACTACCCATTTGGGATGATAAGGTCAAATTTAAGTAACGTGCACTTTGCCAGTATATTGAGGTGTCTGCCGGAACAACGGGGCATTGTGCAATAGTTTCTAATTCAGTCAATATATTTAAGGTTCTTATCCCAGTTCCTACAATCACAATAGCTTCAACTTCAGGAACTTTATTCTTAATTAATTTAATTGATTCTTTAATTATATTGGTTGCATTGGCCCAATTATATCCGAAAAGCATGTATTCACTTTTTATTAAACCTTGTTCATAGAAGTTTGTAGCATGTAATATTTTAAAGTCACAAAAAGTTAAAAACTTAGAAAATTGTGTTTTCCACTCCTGACAATAGTATGTACATATAGCAATGTTTTTAACTTGATGTGCCCGTAAGGCATCTACTATTGCAAGAGCCGTCATTATACAGGGAATGCCAGATTCTTTTGCTATTCGGTCGTTTAGTTTACGTGCTTGGTCTTCTGTCTTCATTTGAGCCCACGCAAAAGGACTACCTACTTGAACGATTAGATCACACTTTGCGGCATGCAAACTTTTTCCGCAAAGGCTGAACCTTTTATAAATAAGTTCAGAAGCAATGTTATCGAGAGAGTAATTAAAGTCAGGCAGTAGAGGAAAAGCTTGTTGTGTAATGATTTTTTCTCTAATTATTGTGGTAAATTCATAAGGTGAAGGATCAGACCAAGCTGGCGCACTGATAAAACCAATGGAAGGGATAACATTGTTTTGTTTATTAAAATCATTTTTCATTGTTGCACCAACAGTGGTCAATTGGGGATAGTTATATTGGAATTTTTTCTATGTTTCCCATTCAAGCAGTTCATCCATTATTTATGTAAAAGATCATCAGGATCAGTATTATACCAATTCCAATCTTTAGCATTGGAAATAAACCCATGAGTATAAACGCCGTCTTTAATAGCAGAATCGGGCATTTTATTTATGGGTAAACAAGAATGTGCTTCCAAATTTTCTTGAGACGGACGATTCGACATTGCGTTGTAATGACAATGCATCAAAATACGTGTTTCATTGGTTTTATTTTCCAGAGAGCCATGAATGGTATTGCTATGGAAAAATACGGTATCGCCAGCAGCCATTTCACAATCAATGATTTTTAAATGTTTTAAAGCGTTAGTAATGTATTTTGGATCACACAAGAGTGCATTTCCTATTTCTACACAATCAACCCTTCCTAACAGGTGTGATTTTTCAATAACCTGAAGACATCCATTTGCTTTGGTATTGTCAGTAATCGCAATTGAACAGTCGGTAAAAAAATCCGGAAAAAGGCAGCCCTCTCTATACCAGGCAGGAAAAGCCTGATGCCAACTAACCGTGCTGTCATCATGAGCTGGCTTTTGTACTATTTTTGAATACATATGATAGGGGGTACTTCCGACAAGCGCTTCAACTGCTTCTACCATTCGTGCTGTTTGTGTAATAACGCTAACGAGACTGTCGTTCAAGCCAGTCCAGACAGATGCCCCCCATGTTTTTCCTTTGACATCAACTATTGTTTTTAAAGAAGCTTCAACGCTGGGATCTGACTGACATACTGCCCGAACCAATTCCATTTCTTTGGCATCAAATAAACCACGAATAATAACGTATCCTAACGCTTTGTATGAGGCAATTTCATCTTGTGTTAATGGTCTTATTGAGTGGGGTTCATAAGGCTTTTTGGGGTCCATAATTTATTTTCTCCATTTTAAAGTTTCATTTAAAATTGTTATCTAAAAAATATAAGTTAATATTTTCTCTCGTTCCGTATCAGAAAGTTTGTGATGCAAACCCTGTGCTGTATTTTTGTTTAATAGTTTTAAAATGTCCTGTTTGCATGAAGATTCAATACCTATGTCCTGACATTTCACTGGACTACCTAAGCTGGCGAAAAATGTTTCAAGTGATGATATGGTCTTTTCTACAGAAGCATCCCCAAATAAGCCAAGACCGAGTTGCGATATTCTATTACCAGCTCTGTCACTCATTACCTTGAGCCATGCGGGGTATATGATAGAAAGCGAGGCACCATGAGGAGTGTCATAGAGAACTGAAAGGGTGTGTCCAATGACATGAACCCCCCAATCGGGTGATTTTCTGCCATAGATGGTGATATTATTTAAAGCATTTGTTGCAGCCCACATAATTTTAGACCTTAGTTCAATATCCTGTGTATCCTCCATCAATGGGGGACCATATTTAAGGGCTTCTTTGATAATGGATAATACAAACTGATCAGAAAGTGAAGCATCTCCAGCGCCAAACCAAGCTTCCAAACAATGAGTGATCAGATCAACAATACCGTAAGCGGTATAATTAGGCGGGACCGTCAGTGTGTATGTGGGATCCATATATGAATGTGTTGGATACATCAGCTCATGTTTGAAGCCTTTTTTAAGTTTAATTTTTTGATTCATCAGTACCGATGTTTGATTCATTTCTGTACCGGTCGCAGCTAATGTCAGTACTGTAAGAATAGGCAATGCTGTGTTTGTTTTTTGTTTTCCTGTTATTAATTCCCATGCATCATAATTATCTTTAATACATAGGGCAATAATTTTGCCTGTGTCAATTACGCTGGCACCACCTATAGCAATAACCATATCGACACTATTTTTTCTTCCCAATTGTACAGCTTTTGCTACATCATCTACCAAAGGATTTGATTTTATATCGCAATATTCTGTCACTTTAATATTTTGTGTTTTAAGGCTTTTTATCGTATCTCTGTAACTTCCATTTTTTAGTGCTGAACCTCCTCCATACACCAGCAAAGCATGTTTTCCAAGCTGAATAGCATGGTTGCCAATTTCTTTGACTACATCAATACCAAAATGTACTCGTGTGGGGTTAAAGGCCATGAAGTTATTCATAATAAATTTCCATATTTAGCGAAGTATTTTTTAAAAATATCTTTCACCCTACTAGGTTCAAGCCCGAATTGTTGCAAAGAGTAACTATATTTCCCGTGTTTATAACGAGGATTTTCGTCAATATATTGATTGAGATTATGTTTCATCTCCTGTGTAAATTCGTATCCAAAATACTCATAGATTTGTTTAACTGTCGCTTTAGGATCATTGACAAGTTGATCAAATTGGATGTTACAGATTTGTGATTGTGGGATATTTTCCAGTGCTTCCATCCCTTGTTTAATTTGGTAGGAGAGCATGTCCTGAACTTCTTTTCCTATTGTTTGGCGAGTACTTTTATTTGAATAGGCTGGTCTAAGTTTTTCTATCAATCTACTGTATGACGCTGTTACCTCAAGGGGATCACGGTGTAGATGGATAAAACGCGCATCGGGAAAAACCGTTTTTAAAGCAGACAAGTCTGCTGTATGGAAAGGATTTTTCAGTACCCAGCGGTTTGTGCGCCATTTCCAAGATAATAATTGCAGTTGTTGGCGATAATATTGATAAACAGGCACCATATCTTGTGTTTTTATCCACTGAGCATAAGAGGGTAATTCAGCTAAGAAATTAAAACTAATACAAGTGAAATCGTGCTGCAGTAACCAGAGACATTCTTCCGGAGAACAAGCGTCATACTTATGCATGGCAGAAGATTCGGGGGAAAATTTCTCATAGGCGGCAAAACTTTCTTGGGTTTTTTTTATTCGGGGATCTGTTACAACTGTTAATGGGTCGGGTGAGGGAGAAGGGGTGAATGCTTCCCATAAATGTAACCATCGGTTTGAGAGATCTTGAGCAAGTAGGTTGTGCAGATAAGTTGAACCTGTTCTGGGTAATCCTACAATAAATAATGGTTGTTCTATGGGGGTTTCTAATATTTCAGGGTGACGTTTAAAGTCATCCTGCATGTTTAGTCGATTGACTAAAAGTCGAAGTATAAGCTGTTGTATTAGATTTTTTCCTGTCGAGTGGAGTTTTGCTTCTTTGTTAATTGATTCAAGTAATTTAGTCAAACCAGCTTGAAATCGACAATCTCCAAAATCACTTAATCCTGTTTTTTTGTATGCTGCGTCAAAAAGAAACTCTTTCGTTAATTTAGGTGGTTTAGCTAATTTAGGCGATTCAGATGATTTAGGAATGCCGCCGACTTTACTTTGTTTATAATGATTGAAATATTTTTCCATTCTTTGGGCTAACACTTCAACGTTAGGTTGGTGCCACATAGTGACGTGATCTCCGGGAACTATTTCTAATGTCAGTTTAGGTATTAATTGAAACCAAGGTTGTTCCGTAAAGGTATTAGTATAGATATCCCGTATTTCGGCTGCAAAGTAAACTGCTTGGCCATGATAAGGCTTAAGTTCATAATTTACGTTCATTTTTCGAAGTTGTACAAATACACGCCAAAATTGCAGCCAGCCCTCGTGAGTCGTGCCCTCTGGCATCATACCCTGCAGCCAGGGTGAATTTTTGATGAAGTAGCGTAATTGGTCATCAAAATTATCTAATTTTAAGTAATCATTTAAATGACTTTCGCCATTAGCCTTTGGTGTTCTTATATCAGTATAAAAAACAAAGGTTTCTACATCAGAGCCAAAATCAGGATTTTTCCAGTTTGGTTTATCGGTTTCTTTTAACCAATGTGGTTTATCGACTAACGCTAAAAATTCAACTTCATTGCCCATCTGGGTAATTTGCTGAGCAATTTCATAAGTAATATAGACACCACCGCTAAATCCGCAAAGATGATACGGACCTTCGCTTTGAACTTGGAGTATTGCTTGGAGATAATAGGTCGCTATTTCTTCAATTGTCTTGAAGTTATAGGATTCTCCTGCCCATTCAGGATGTTGTATCGCGTATATTGCTTGTTCGGACTGAAGACAACTTGGTAAATTGATATAATTATAGGTATTTCCAGCAATTGGATGGATCAGAAACAGTGGTGGTATATCACTGCTACCGTCACGGAATTTTATCACACAGGCAGGTAGTTTATTTGTTGTTTCGAATTCTTCTTTTTTAGACGGGTCAATGATCAGAGCTAATTGTGCAATGGTATTAGCACTTAGTAGTGCATTCATTGTTAAATTACTTTGCACATCTTTTCTTAATTCATTAAGAATTTGAACCATGATGAGAGAGTCACCGCCTAAATCAAAGAAATTGTCATTGGTTCCAATATCTTTGATCCCAATCACACGTTCCCAAACTTGAGCAATAGCTAGTTCAGTTTTACTTTGCGGGGCAAAATAAGCCTCATTCAGTTGAGGTCGCTCAAATAATTCAACCGGCTCGGAAGTTTTCTTTGATTCATTAATTTTAAGTAAATTGAGGTGAGTTTCAAAATTTATCGTTGAGACTATTATGTGAGATATACGACTGTATAAAATACGCTCTAAGCAATCTATACCTTCTTCTGGTAAAATAGCCGCGGCGAACGATTGATCTTTTTTTGGCAGTTGACGTTTTTTAACCTTTGTAGATTTTTGATCATCTTTAAGGGTATAGGCTGAATCAATATATTTTAGTATGTAGTTTTCAATAGTAACCAGTTCTATTCCTTGAGTATCAATAAAAGACAGATTTATACTCCAGTTACGCTTTTGAAGTGTTCTTGTGGTAGAAGAATAAAACGTAGCAGGTAAAGGGCCTTTTATTCTGACTTTTTCATAAAAATAAGGAAGATAAGCACTTGTTTCACTGAAAAATGACAATTTATTGGTTAATTCATTCGGTAATACATCTGCTACAACATAAGTTGCAGTATCAACGAGTGAAGGATGAAACTTGTAGTGTTTAAGATCATCATGAAACTCTTGCGGAAGTACCATTAAGGCTAAATTTTTGTCATCACTTGATTTACGCCACTTGATGTTATTTAGCCAACGGGAACCGTAATGCGTGTAGTCTGGCAAGGCTTGCAGATCAGGCACAATAGCTTGTTTGTCACAATTTTCTTCTAACTCAATTATGTTATATTTGACTTGCTCAGGATTATCAAGAGGTACAATTTTTCCCCTGGCATTTTCAGACCATTCGCCAGAGTCATTGTCTAAACTTTGAATGGTAAATTCAATCTCATCCTCTTTAAGTTTCAGGATTGTCCGGACTTCTTTTTCTTCATCTGATTCAACAAACAAGAACTTCAGAAAATAAACATCTTGTAGCTCCATTGTCGATTGACCACTATGACATTCATAAGCAGCACGGGCGAATTCAAGATAAGCAGTACCCACTAAACTTGGGGTATTTAACACCATATGTTCGCCGATAATCCAGTGAGTATCAGGACGTAACTTGCTGACATAACTTTTTTGTGTTTTTTCAATAATGCATTGTTCAAATAAATGGTGTTCGAGTTTTTTTACTTCAAGAATTTTGTTTTCTAATCCATATTTTGCTGTTTCTACCGCCATACCCACTTTCTGCCACGCATCCCAATTGATACTTAGGGTTAATCGTTTGGGATCAGTAGATTTTGAATGAGCATAAGCATCTAAAAAGTTATTAGCGGCACAATAATCTATTTGTCCGGCAGTCCCGAGATGAGCTTCCATTGAAGAACAAAGTATCATGAAATCAAGCGCAATGCCTTTAAACAGAGTATCTAATATTATTGTTCCCTCAACTTTAGGGGCGAGAACTCGTTGTGCAATTTCTTTTGTTTTGATTTGAATAACACCACCACCCGGAACACCAGCAGTATGAATTACACCATTGATATGATTGAATCTTTGTTGTCCTTTAGCTAAAGCCTTTGCCATTTGTTGTAGGTTAGTGACGTCTGCTCTGACGACTAAAACTTGTGCTCCCCATTGTTCAAATTGTTGAATTTTTTTTATTTTATTGCTGGTAGGATCTTCTTCAGTGTGGGTTGTCAGCCATTGCGTCCAATTATTACGATTTGGTATGGCAGAACGACCACAGAGTATTAGTTTTGCTTTAAGTGTTTTAGCTAAATATTCAGCAAACACTAAACCCATTCCCCCCATACCACCGGTAATGAAATAAACCCCCTTTCTTTTTAATAACAGAGATTTTGGTGATGTTTGTGCTAGTGGCACTGGCTCATAAGTTTCGAGCCAGCGGGTGTTTCCCCGGTAAGCAATAAATTGCTCGTTATCTTTTTGGTTCAGTTCTGTGATCACCTGAGTCATAATTTCAGATTTATCCAAACGACCCGTTGCAATATCTATATTACGACAGTGAATATTATTGTATTCTTGAGGAATAACTCTTACGGCCCCAATAAGGGTCGCTTTTTCAGGAGCAATGATTTCTTCTCCTGTGATGTTTTGCAACTGATTGGTTACGACAAGTATTTCAATGTCATTATCAATATTTTGCTGACCAAGTGCTTGAGCAAGATATAGCAGACTGTAGAAGCCTAAATTTTGCTTTGTTGCTATGGTATCAAGGCTTAATTCACTTATGATATTTTCAGTGATCCCCCACAAATGCACAATTCTTTGGGGTATTATATTTATGGTGTGCAAAGCTTCAATCAAACTTTGGTAGTGCTCAGGGTTGTCTGGGTTAATGCTGTAAAGATTATGATCTAATTTGGCAAAAGTCGTTGCGGTTTTTACTGCAATAATATGTTCAGTAGTAGCTGCTAATTGTTTGATTAGTTCAGCGCCATAACCGTATTCATCTATAAAAATGAGCACCTGTAATTCATCGCTATCGTCATTTGTTAGTGATAGATCTGTTCTAGGTAAATTGGCACGCTTCCATGAAGGTTGATAAAACCAATTTTCGATATCTTGTTTTTTTTGATCATAAATAGGTGTTGAGGCTAGTTGATTGGGTTCTATCCAATAGGATTTATGCTCAAAAGGATAAGTGGGTAAAGTTATTCGGTGATTTTTTGTTTTTCCATAAAAGCTATTCCAATCAATTTCAGTTCCTGCTAACCATAATTGTCCTAATGTTTTTAGTAAAAAAGTAACGTCGGAAGTTTTTTCCTGATGGGTTCTCATTGAACTTTGAGTGATTTGATTTTGCGGTTTGTCGGGATGTCGTTTCACCAATGTACTTAACGTACGACCAGGCCCTACTTCTAAAAGAATTTGGTCAGGATCATCAAAAAATTGTTTAATACCCTCTGAAAAACGTACGCAAGAACGTAATTGTTGCGCATAATAATTGGGATCAGTTGCTTCTTCTGGCTTTATCCATGTACCGGTTAAATTAGAGACAAATGGAATGCTTGGAGTATTTAGTTTTATTTGCTTAACTTTGTCAGTGAAGGCTTGCAATATAGGTTCCATCATACGTGAATGAAAGGCATGGGATGTATGCAAGCGAGTGGTTGGAATGCCTTTTTGAATTAAGGCTTGTTCAAAGGCTGTTATCTCTTTCGTCGTACCGGAAATAACGCAATTTTTCGGGCTGTTTTGTGTCGCTATTTCTAACGAGGTTCCAATTAGTAGATGGCTAACTTCGCTGCTTGGTAATAAAACAGCTAACATTGAGCCCCCAGGCATAGATTGCATCAATATTCCCCGAGCAGCGACTAATGCTAAAGCATCTTCTAATTTAAATACATTTGCTAAGGTTGCTGCGACATATTCACCAATACTATGACCAATGAGGGCGGTAGGTTTTATCCCCCAAGCCATCCATTGTTGTGCAAGTGCGTATTCGATAACAAATAATGCCGTTTGGGTAAAGGAAGTTTGTTTAAGTTGTTCATTAGCCTCGGTAACTTTTTCAGCGGTTGGATAAATAATTTCACGCAGGTCAAGCCCTAAGTGGGGTTGTAATAAGTCACAACATTTATCTACCTGTTGTTGGAACACTGTTTCAGATTGATAAAGCTCGCGCGCCATATTGGCATATTGTGAGCCTTGTCCGGGAAACATAAATACAATGGAGCGTTTTTTTACTTCATCCGGATTACTTAAAACAGGCGTTTCTTTTAGCGTATTGGTTGCATTTTCTAGATCGGATGCAAGGGCAATATGTCGGTGGTCAAACGCTTTTCTTCCTAGTGCGAGAGTATAAGCTACATCCTTTAGGTTTAGTTTAGGGTAGCTTTGCAAATGTTTAGCCAAGTTTATGGTTGCAGTTTTTAGTGAACTTGCTGTTTTAGTTGATAATAAAAGTAATTGCTGATGTTGATTTTCTTGGTTCAAAGGTGTTGATGATGCGGGAGGACAACTCCATTCTTCTACAATAATATGGGCGTTAGTGCCTCCTAAACCAAAGGAGCTAACCCCGGCACGGCGTAGGTTGCCATTGTTTTTCCATTCTTTTAGTTGGGTATTGACATAGAAAGGACTGTTCGCAAAATCAATTTCAGGATTTGGCTTGTCAAAATGTAAACTGGGGGGGATTTGTTTATGCTTTAACGCCAAAATAGTTTTAATTAATCCGGCTATGCCTGCTGCCTCGCTCAAATGGCCGATATTACTTTTCAACGAACCTATGGCACAATACTCATTTTTTTCTGTACCTGCCCGAAAAGCTTGAGTAAGGGCTGCTATTTCAATGGGATCACCTAAAGGTGTTGCGGTTCCGTGGGCTTCAATATAACTAATCGTTTCAGGATCTATGTCGGCTAATTCTTGTGCTTGATAGATCACACTTGCCTGAGCGTCCACACTAGGGGCGCTATGGCTAACCTTCTGATTGCCATCATTATTAATAGCTGAGCTTTTAATGACCGCATGGATGTAATCTCCATCTGCTATTGCCTCATCTAATAATTTCAGGACAACAATACCTACCCCATTTCCCCATAGTGTTCCCGTTGCTTTTTCGTCAAAGCTACGGCAGTGCCCGTCTGCTGAAAGTATCATTCCTTCTTCTCGAAGATAACCAGATTTTTGTGATCCTAGATAGGACACGCCACCTGCTAAGGCTATTTCACATTCACCATTTAATAAGCTTTGACATGCAGTGTGAACAGTAACCAAACTGGTAGAGCAAGCCGTTGAAATATGAACAGCGGGTCCGGTTAAATTTAATTTATAAGCAGTTCTGGTTGTTAGTGCTTCAGGTACATTTCCACCGAAGATCATGGCCTCTTTCGCACTCGTTAAATGCCACGGATAATTTTGATTATTATTAAGAATGTTGTTGAGCAGATAAATACTGAGTGTAGATCCTCCATAAATACCGATAATATTTTCATGATTACCCGTCGCATAACCAGCACTTTCTAGTGCTTGCCAAGCACATTCCAAAAAAATCCTTTGTTGAGGATCCATAAATAGTGCTTCTTTGGCGCTGTAATCAAAGAAAAAAGCGTCAAATTTATCGAGATCAGCTAATATGGGGGATACTTTTACGTAGTCAGGATTATTGATAAGGTTTAGCGGGACTCCTGCTGCTAGCAATTCATCATCAGAAAATACCGTGATTGATTCCACACCATTTTTTAAATTTGACCAGAACTCATCTAGATTTTTGGCTCCGGGGAAACGTCCCGACATGCCTATAATAGCAACGTCGGAGTTTGGAATAGCATCTGAACAATCATCTGCTGAATCTGCTGACATTTTAAAATCCCTCTTATGAATATCCTACGATGCTGCGGTAGTTTTTTCTTATTGCTTAGTTTTTTATGAATACAAAAACGTTTAGTGAATTGATTTATCTTTATAAAGATAAATCCATATAAAGAAATAGCGTCTTAGTTATTTATAGTAGAAACTGTTTATTATGTCGATTTATTTTCATTTTTAATTTTAATTTATGCAGATTGGTATAACTCTAGGCTGTCGAAATATGACCATTTTCAACCAATTTACCGTTTATATTTTTGGCTTTTTAATATTGTTGGAATTTTGATTGTTGTTACATTTAGATCCTAAATTGACGGAATAATATGCTATTTATCCCGTTAGATGTAACAAGATATTAATGAAAATAGCATTTTGCCACTAAATATTAAATTTCAGCACAATTACGTAAATCCAATAAATAGTAAACATCATACTTTGTAAAGTCAAAAACTGGTAAATTGAATATCCCCAAAAGCACGAGTTTTCGACAGCCTACCCCCCTCCCCATGCGTCAGGATAATTTTGATGGGAGTTGAATTACAGTGACGTGATCTTCTTCGGTTTTACATTCCGTTTTGTTTTTCTTTATTTACTGAATAACATAAAAGCTATTTCCATGTTCTAAATACGTTATATGATTTATTTGACTTTTCTGAAATTTTTACGATGATTAAATAAGGTCGTTTTTTAACCCGCCTTTTATTTTTAATATGGAGCATCGTGTAATTATGGACAATATCCCTTTAACATCTGTGTCTAAAACCAGTTATGTTCATCCAATGTCAGAGGGGCAGAAAGGGATATGGGCAATTTATAAAGCCGTCCCAAACACACCTGTTTTTAATCAATATAGTGCCGTTAAAATTAATGCATCTCTAACTTTAGAACGTTGGAAAGCAATATGGCAGCAGCTTATTAAACGACATGCTATTTTGCGCACCACCTTTGAAATGAATACAGAAGAAATTCCTGTACAAATAATTCATCCTGCCAGTGCTATTATTATGGAGGTGGTTGATGCGCACAACTGGAGTCAAGAGCAGTTAAAAAAAGAGATTTTACTGCGGGCTGATGCTCTGTTTGATCTGGAAAAAGGGCCTGTATTTCGGTTAACTTTGTTTGAATGTGACACCACTGAGTTTGTTCAACTGTTTACCATTCATCATATTGCCAGTGATGATAAAACCAGAGATTTACTGTTAAAAGAATTTAATCAATTATATGTAGATACATCCCTTGCAACCCCTTTACCTTATACAGATTTTGTTGATTGGGAACTTGAATTACTTGAAACTCCTCAAGGAGAAAAACAGCGCAGATATTGGCAAAAGCAATCGGGAAATAAGTTACCTGTTTTGGCACTGCCAACGGATAAATCTAATCTTGATATTGATATTTGGGAGAGAGAGTCATTTCAAACAAGACTCGATGGCACTCTTCTGTCTCAATTAAGAAACCTTGATCTTGATGGTGCGGATTTGTTTCAGATAATGTTAACGACTTATTACGTCTTGTTACATCGTTATTGTGATCAGGAGGAAATTCTCGTCACAATTCGAACACCAAACCGACAAGTAAATAAAAAATTTGAAAATGTAGCAGGTTGTTTTATAGGTTTAACTGCGTTTCAGGCTGGTTTTTCTGAAAATATCACGTTTAAAACTTTGCTCGCACAAGTCACACAGTTCGCTGTTGAGCAAATGAAAGATGGAGCGGTTACTTATCCCACTACTCGGTTTATTAATAAAATTAAGTCGGGACAAAGTCATAATATAAACAGAGATCCTGTTTCTTGGGTAATATTTAATTGGCGAAAGCCTTTTGGGTTAAACTCTCAGGTTCAACAAGGATGCATGCAAATAGAACCTTTTATGTATACTGAACAGAGGGGATCATTTTACGATATATCGCTTGATGTGATTGAAAAGGATGATGAACTTTTTATTCAATGGAACTACAACACAAATTTATTTGAATCACACACCATTGAACGAATGGCAGGGCACTATCATCAGTTATTGACAGGAATTATCAATGATCCGGCAATGAAAATTGCACAACTGCCTTTATTAACAAAACAAGAGCAACACCAGTTATTAGTTGAATGGAATGATACGACCGTTGATTATTCTAAAGATAAGCTTATTCATCAATTATTTGAAGAGCAGGTGGAAATAAATCCTGATGCTGTGGCGGTAATATATAAGGGACAAAAATTAACGTATAAGGAGTTAAATATTCGCGCAAATCAAGTAGCGCATTATTTACAAAATATGGGGGTAAAACCCGAATCATTGGTTGGAATTTGTGTACAACGTAACTTTGATATGATGGTTGGGTTATTGGGAATACTTAAGGCAGGAGCTGCGTACGTGCCTATCGATTCAGCTTATCCTCAAGAACGAATTGAATATATATTACAACAAGCTAAAGCCAAATTTTTGATCACCTCTAGTTGCTTGTTAACCCTGTTACCAAAAACAGATGTACTTATAAATGATACGCAAGTGATTTGTTTGGATACTGACTGGGATGTCATTGCCCAAGGTGAACAAACAAACCCTGAAAGTGACGTAAAACCGAGTAATTTATCTTATGTCATTTTTACCTCCGGTTCGACCGGAAGGCCAAAGGGTGTTCAAATTTGTCATCAATCTTTAATGAATTTTATCCATTCTATGAGTTCAGAGCCGGGATTATGCCGTGAAGATCGTTTACTGGCGGTTACTACCATTAGTTTTGATATTCACACTTTAGAAATTTATCTACCCTTAACTGTTGGTGCAACCATTATTTTAGCCAGCCAGCATTTGACTACCGATGGTTTAGGATTGGTAGAGTTGATGGCACAGCATAATGTCACTGTGATGCAAGCCACGCCAGCTACTTGGCAAATGTTGTTAGCAGCAAATTGGCAAGGAAACACAAGGTTAAAAGCAATTTGTGGAGGAGAAGCCTTACCACGATCATTGGCTGACAGTTTGTTAGAAAAAGTGGGTTGTCTTTGGAATCTTTATGGTCCTACTGAAACAACCGTATGGTCTACCATTTGCGAAGTGAAAAATAAGCGTACGACATATCAAGATGCGTTTGAAGCCATAGGTCGTCCCATTGCTAACACGCAAACGTATATATTAGATAAATGTTTTCAACCCGTTCCTTTGGGAGTCGCTGGTGAATTATATATAGGGGGTGATGGTGTTGCACGAGGATACCTGAATCGTGATGAACTCAACTCAATATGCTTCTTAAACAATCCGTTTCTTGATGATTCTAGAATATATAAAACGGGCGATTTAGTTCGTTATTTACCCAATGGTAAGATTGAATATATAGGCAGAATTGATAATCAGGTTAAAATTCGGGGATTTCGAATTGAGTTAGGAGAAATTGAGCATGCGCTGGAAGAGTACACTCATATTAATCAGGCTGTGGTGATTGCGCGACAAGATGTTGTTGGTGATGTCGATTCTGATGGTAATAAAGATGAGAATAAATATGACAAACGTCTGGTGGCTTATGTTGTATGTAATGAAAATGCTGAAAATTTTCAAGAAAAAACTATAGAAGAAACATCCAATCAATACGAAGTTCAAGATCAGAGTATGCTTGAAGAATGGGAGTTAGCCTGGGACAGTGCATATGATCAAAGCTCTACTGATCAAACCCCGAATGAGCAAGATTCAATACTTAATATTTCAGGTTGGAACAGTAGCTATACTGGTGAACTTCTTTCGTCAGAAGAAATGCAGGAATGGGTAAATTGTACAGTAGGCAAGATCAATGCGCTCAATCCTCAGCGTATATTGGAAATTGGCTGTGGAACAGGCATGTTATTGTTTCGTATAGCACCAGATTGTTTATCTTATTGCGGTATAGATGCGTCACAATCGGGGCTGAATTATATTCAGCAACAGTTAGATCGCTTACCTGGTGATTGGTCGCACGTTGATCTTAAACACCGACTTGCTGATAATTTTGAAGGAATTGAAAGTGATTCATTTGATACCGTTATTATTAATTCTGTTGCTCAGTATTTTCCAAATATAGATTATTTAATTGACGTATTGGAAAAATCTGTAAACGCAATAAGTGCTGAAACCTCTGGTGGTTCTATTTTTCTCGGGGATATACGAAGCTTAACACTATTAGAGGCATTTCATACCAGTATACAAATTTACAAAGCAAATGATGAATTACCTTTGGATCAACTACGACAACAAGTAATAAAAAATCAGCAACTTGAAGAAGAATTGGTGATTGAACCTGCATTTTTTGTGGCTCTAAAAAGTCATTTCCCTCAAATTACTGATGTCACCATTGAACTTAAACGAGGATTGGCTCATAACGAAATGAGCAAATTTCGCTATGATGTTATCCTTCAAATTGGAGGGATGGCTTCAGTAGCAATGCCTATTGAGCTGGAATGGGAAGAAAACAGGGAACAAAATAAGGAAGAAAATTTAATAACAACTGCTATTATTCTAGCGCGTTTGCAGGAAACTAAACCTGAGTGTTTAATCGTTAAAAATGTTCCTAATGCTCGTCTTGTACAAGATATTAAATTAATGGAATTGCTTAATGAAAATAGTGAACTAAATACTGTAAAAGATTTAACCGATCGGTTACAGGAAATAGCACCAACAGGTCTTGAGCCAGAAGAATGGTGGGCAATGGAACGGCTAGTATTGCCTTATAATATAGAGGTCAATTATTCGGTAGATTCTATTGCTTATTATGATGTGTTTTTTAAGCACAAAACAAGAAAAGTATCTGAAACGTCTGTTCCATCAGTAAAAGCTGACAATGCAAAAGCTTGGCGAGCTTATGCCAATAACCCATCCTTCGGACAATTTGCGGTTAACTTGATCTCGCATATGCGCGATTATTTATCGTCAAAACTGCCTGATTATATGATCCCTGCAGCTTTTGTCATTTTACCAAGTTTTCCTTTAACCCCCAATGGTAAAGTTGATCGCCGTATTTTACCTGCTCCGGATGTTATTTATTCCAGTAATGATGCTAATTTTATTGCGCCGCGAAATGAAGTGGAACAGCAACTGGCAGATATTTGGTCAGAGGTACTTCATATTTCACCTATTGGAGTTCATGATGACTTTATTCAATTAGGTGGGCATTCGTTGTTGGGGATCAAAATACTGATCCTTATTCAAACTCGTCTGCAAGTGGAACTGCCCATTCACCGTTTATTTGCACACCCCACCGTCGCACAATTAGCCTCATTAGTTCGTGCTTCAGAAGGGGTTGAAATTGGTACTGTGATACCTGCCATTTCTCACACTGGGCTTATACCATTATCTGTTGGTCAGGAACAATTGTGGTTTCTAAATCAGTTGACACCAGACGCGTCAACTTATAATGAAGATGTCACTATTATTTTTCATGAACCTGTTGATATACCTATATTGGAGAAGAGCTTTAGTGAACTTATTCGTCGTCACGAAATTTTGCGTACGACGTTTCCATCAATTAATGGTCAGCCACATCAGCAAATTAATCCTATGTCTGACTTCGTTTTATCTGTAGTTGATTTACGAACACTCGCTGTCAGAGAACGAAAAGCTAAAGCATTAGAACTTGCTGCTCAGAAGCTACGCATTCCCTTTGATTTAACGGGAGATACTTTAATTAGAGCGACACTCTTTCAATTATCCGAAACAGAATATCAACTCAACGTGATGATGCATCATATTTTGTTTGATGGAGAATCAGGTAATACGGTCTTTTTTCCTGAGTTAGAGGATATCTATACATCATTTTGCCAAGGTTTACCGTCTTCTTTACCTGAGTTAACTTTACAATATGCTGATTTTTCAGTTTGGCAACATGGTTGGTTGAAGGGGGAGTATATCTCTAATCAGCATGCTTACTGGAAAAAACAATTACAAGGTTCAGTTAAGTTAAATCTGCTTACAGATCGTTCCCGTACGTCGAAAACGTCTACCCGTGGTTCCTGGCAGGAAATTGTTATCTCCAAAGATTTAGTGCAGAAGCTTAAAATTTTGAGCCGTCAAGAAGGCGTTACTTTGTATATGACTTTGGTTACAGCGCTTAAAATATTGCTTTATCGTTATACCGGAGAAGAAGATATTACCCTTGGGACAGTAATATCCCAGCACAATCGTTCTGAATTGCAAAGTATGATCGGTTACTTTCTCAACACCTTAGTTTTACGTAGTGATCTTAGTGGTGAACCTAGTTTTCGTGAATTATTAAAGCAGGTCAGAACCGTTATTTTAGAGGCTTATGCGAACCAGGATGTACCGTTTCAACAGGTGGTTAATACATTTTGTACTGAACGACAAACGGGTGAAAACCCACTTTTTCAGGTTGCTTTTGCGTTTCAGCCCCCCGTAACTGAAGATGTTTCAAAATGGAATATACAGCAGTTTATGCTAGATAATGGCAGTTCTAAATTTGATCTTAGTTTATTGATGGAAGAACGTATTGAGGGTACATCTAGTATTATTGTCGGTAAAATAGAATATAAAACCGACCTGTTTGATGCCTCCACTATCGAACGAATATTAGGTAATTTGATCGTTTTAATGGAAGGGATTGTTGCTGACCCTAATCAAAGTATCCCCCAATTACCAATATTAACCGAGAAAGAGCGGCATCAGTTAATTGTTCAATGGAATGATACCACGACTGCTTTTCCTAAAGAAAAATGCGTTCATCAATTATTTGAGCAACAAGTAGAGAAAACACCGGATGCGGTAGCCTTGGTATTTGAAGAAGAAAAATTAACTTACCGACAGTTGAATAATAGGGCAAATCAATTGGCACATTATTTAATAAAGTCAGGGGTAAAACCTAATACGTTGGTGGGTCTTTCTGTTAACCGTTCTTTGGAAATGGTCATTGGGCTACTGGGTATACTCAAATCCGGTGGTGCTTATGTTCCTCTCGATCCGGCATATCCTCCAGAACGTATATCTTACATGTTAGAAGATTCTAAAGCCGCCATATTGCTTACCCAAAATACATTAAAAGACGTGTTAAATACGTTGAGTAAATACAAAGGAGATATTCTGAATTTGGATTCAGATTGGGAACTTTTTGCTACTGAAAGTGAAGAAAATCCCGTCAGTAATGTAACATCGACTAACCTGATTTATGTCATTTACACTTCCGGCTCTACCGGAAAACCCAAAGGTACTGCTATTTATCATCGTTCAATGACAAATGTGGTTAATTGGTTTAAGTCATATATAAATTTATCAAGTAGTGATCGTACGCTTGTTATGTCTTCTTTTAGTTTTGATATGACGCACAAAAACTTTTATACACCGTTGACACTTGGTGGTCAGGTTCATCTGTTGCCATCAACTCGTTACGATCCACATTTGGCACGTGAACTTATTGAGCAACATAAAATTACCTGGGTTAATTGTACTCCTGGGGTATTTTATTTGCTGACAGAACCGGGAAATGATCATACATTCCAAAAATTAGCCTCATTAAAATTTGCTGTTTTAGGTGGAGAGCCTCTTTCGTTATCACAATTGAAGCATTGGTTAGTATCTGATTTTTGTAATGCCAAAATTATCAATAATTATGGTCCGACTGAGTGTACGGATTTATCAACCACTTTCCTTTTAGAGTCTCCAGAAGTTTATTTCGATAAACCAGTGCCTTTGGGTAAACCAATTTTTAATGTTCAACATCTTATTTTAGATAAGCAATTACAAATGGTGCCAATTGGTGTGGCAGGGGAACTTTATATTCTTGGAGAAGGTGTTGGGGCTGGGTATCTCAATCGTCCTGAATTAACCTCCGAGCGTTTTTTAGAAAATCCGTTTAAACCTAATTCGCGGATGTACAATACAGGTGATTTGGTTCGTTACTTAGTAGATGGAAATATAGAGTATTTAGGACGAATGGATGATCAAGTTAAAATTCGGGGGTTCCGCATTGAATTGGGGGAAGTCGAAAATGTTTTGGAAACGCATAATGATGTTAAACAAGGTGTGGTGATTGTACGGGAAGATGTACCAAATGAAAAACGCCTTGTGGCTTATATTATACCTAATGCAGAACCTCTAAAAATTCAAATGTCAGTTGATAATTCATTCGAACATAGTGAAATTAAGCAGGCGATTTCACAGTGGGAAAACGTATTTAACAATATTTATGACGAAAGCGGTCAGGAAAAAGATTTGCAGGTTGATTTGACCGGGTGGAATAGTAGTTATACGGGGGAGCCTATTTCTTCAAATGAAATGCTGGAATGGGTAAATAAGACAGTTGAAAGGATCAAGGATT
The DNA here is from genome assembly GCA_013216005.1 of Alteromonadaceae bacterium. Lineage (GTDB taxonomy): Bacteria > Pseudomonadota > Gammaproteobacteria > Enterobacterales > Alteromonadaceae > JABSOI01. The sequence goes on from JABSOJ010000041.1 coordinate 18,939, forward strand.
ATCATCAACCACAGCGAGTGTTGGAAATAGGCTGTGGAACAGGGCTGCTACTGTTTAATATAGCTCCGCAATGTGATTACTACTGTGGTACAGAATTGTCTAAGCAGGTGCTGAATGATTTGCAGCACAAGCTAACTAATTTATCAGGCAATTGGCCGCAGCTTGAGCTTAAACATCAACCTGCACACGATTTTAAAGGAATTGAGTTTCAAAGGTTTGATACAATAATTATTAACTCAGTGACCCAATATTTTCCGGAAATTAACTATTTAGTGAAGGTTTTGGAAGAAGCTGCTAAGACCTTGATTTCTGGTGGCTGTATATTTGTTGGAGATGTTCGAAGTCGCTCATTATTAACTGCATTTCATACTAGTATTCAGTTTCATCAAGCTTCAGATGATCTTTCTTTAGTGGAGCTTAAGCAACGAATTGCAAAAAAACAGTTGCTCGATAAAGAATTGGTGATTGATCCTGAATTTTTTATCGCATTGCAATCTCATTTACCTCAAATTTCTCAAGTGAAGGTCCAGCTGAAACGGGGACTTGCACACAATGAAATGACTAAGTTTCGATATGATGTAACCCTTCAATTTGGTGGCAAAGTGAGTGGTAAAGTTGTTGCAGATGAAGCTTTGGTTGATAACTCAACTACGCTGGATTGGACAAATAATCAATTAACGATAGCTGATGTATCAGCTCGTTTACTAGAAACACAACCCACTAATTTGGTCGTTAAAAATGTGCCTAATGCCCGGCTAATGGAGGATTTTAAATTAATTGAATTGCTTAATGGGCATGTTCAAATTAAAACAGTCAAAGAATTAAGAAAATGTCTTCAACAACACTTTCAGCAGACTAAATCAGCCGGCGTTGAACCAGAAGATTGGTGGTCTTTGAACTTATCTTATGAAATTAACATATATAGTTGTGTGGATTCTCTTGAGTGTTATAACGTGGTTTTTAGGCATAGTCAAAAAAATGAAGCCACAGTAACGCCAAGGGTATTGACACAAGAGCTTCAAAACTCAGTTACTAAGCCTTGGGAACATTATGCCAATAATCCGAATGTTGCAAAAGTTGCCGTTAATTTAAGCACCAAGCTTCATCATTATATGAGTAACAAACTGCCAGATTTTATGGTTCCTTCTGCTTTTGTTATTATGGAGTCTTTTCCTTTCGCTCCTTCAGGTAAAGTTGACCGTACTAAATTACCGTGCCCTGAAGTTAACCAAACCAATAAAGAAACAAATTTTATTAAACCCAGAAGTGAAACCGATGTAATAATAGCGAAGGTTTGGCGAGAATTACTTTACATTGATAAAGTGGGTATTCATGATAATTTCTTTGATTTGGGCGGGCATTCTTTATTGATCGTTCGAGCCAGTTGGAAATTGTCTCAAGCGCTAGGGATAAATATATCAGTGGTTGAATTGTTTCAATACCCAACTATTCATAGTATTACTGAATATTTGGGTAAATCAAAGATCCAAGAGGGTGAAGAATCAAAATCATTGATTGATAAAAATCAAAAACTTCTGTCTAAACGACGTTCAAGTCAAGTGTTAAAAACTCAGCGAAGACAAAAGCGCAGTAAGAAATAACGTGTACCTGAGGTTGACTAAGATTCTACACGGTAGAAAGTGATATTACGGTCATTCTCAAAAACCTTGGGAAATTGATCCATAAGTTTCTTTCCTTCTGAATCTTTTTCAAATTTTTCAAAAACTTTCTCAAGGGTACTAAGAGATTCATGATGTCCGACAAAGTGTAATTTATTTTTTAAACCACTAAAGTTACTTAATACTTCGGCTTTATGCGTGTAATTTTCCATTACATGAGCTGCAACATCTAGTAGTAGTTGACGAGCTTCTTCCATTTTTCCCGGTTTTACGGTCATGCTAAGGACACGGTAAATCATTTTATTCCCACTGTTTATTTATTGATGATAAAGTATAACCTATTGATTAATATAGTTTACATTAGCTATTTTTGCAAGTGTCCAACTTGTTTAATGGGACTTGTATAACAATGACGCACAGTAAAACGATGCTAAAATACGGTATTAGCATCTTAAATAAATGCGCTTTAGCCGGCAGTTCTCAGTGAGAATAGCAACCGTATAAACAAAGGGCTGTAGTTGATATTTAAACTTGTGTTTATCTAGACGTTTATACCATAAGGGGGTTAATTAACTTATTGATAGTGCATAAAGTGTGTACTTTGATACAAATTTAACAAAATATCACTTTTTATTTGATCATTTCATTTCCGTGTCTATAGTGTATGTAGAGTAGGCCGCAGGCTTCGCATAGCTTATCCAACGGCCCCTCTTCGATTCCGTGCATGAGGTTTTCCCTCAC